>JAHWYA010000121.1 GCA_020028115.1 Anaeromyxobacter sp. | reverse complement strand
CCGCCTCGTCCCGCGCGAGGAGGACGGTGGGGGTGAGGTGGTCGCCGAACAGCGCGTCGACGCGCTCGTCCCACCACGCCGGCCCGCCGGCGCGGAGCGCCGATCCGTCGCGCAGGTTCGAGAAGTCGTACTCGAACCAGCGCCCCGGCTCGCGCGTTGCGTGCAGGACGAGGGCGACCGAGATCGCCGTGAGGGCGGCCGCGACGGCGGCCGTCGCGCGCGGCGCGCGCTCCACCGCGAACGAGACCGCCTGCGTGAAGACCGGGCGGGCGGGGCGCTGGCCGGCGCGCGGGATCGGCGCGCGGCGCTCCCAGGCGAGGACGAGCGGCGGCGTCACGAGGTAGGAGGTGATCCAGGAGAGGGTCATCCCCACGCCACCGATGAGCCCGAACTGGCTGAAGCCGCGGAAGTCGGTCGCCATGAGCGACGCGTAGGCGACGCCCGCGGCGAGGGCGGCGGTGAGCGTGCCGAGCCACGTCTCGCGGACCGCGATCTCCATCGCGTCCTGCGGACCCTTTCCGCCGCGGCGCTCCTCGAGGTAGCGCGCGAAGAAGATGAGGCCGACGTTGATGCCGTTGCCGACGACGATGGACCCGAGGAACGCGGTGTTCGTGTTGAGGTTGCCGACGAGGACGTTCGCGATCCCGAAGGTCACGAGCGTGCCGACCGCGAGCGGGATGCCGACCGCGACGACCGCCTTCCAGGTCCGGTTGTAGATCGCGACCGCCGCGGCGACGGCGAGCACGACGAGGAGCGTCGCCCAGACGAGGTCCTCGGCGAGCGCGTCGTGCTCGAGGATGTTGGACGTGACGTGCCCCGCGTACGAGACCTCGAGCCCCGGCGCGTACTTCGCCGGCTCGAGCCGGCCCACCGCCGCCCTCACCGCCGCGGCGAGCCGGACCTCCTTCGCGTAGTCGTCCGGCGTCCCCTCCATCCGGACGATCATCGCGAGGATCGTGAGCCGCTCGCCCGCCGTACGCCCGGGGACCTCGCCGACGTAGTAGCCGTCCGCGAACCGGCCGAGGAGGTCCCGCCGCGACCCGGCGATCGACTCGAGCACGCCCACCACGTCGGGCGCGGGGCCGTCCGGCGTCCGCCCGGCCGCGCGCGCCCGCTCCCACCCGGCGCGGTCGCGGAGCGCGTCCCGGAGCCGCTCGAGGTCGGCGCGCTCCGGGAAGAGCAGGAGCCGCGGGAGGAAGAAGTCGGTGAGCTCGTCCTGGCGGTACTCGACCCACCGGACGAGCCCCTTCTCCTTGCGGAGCTCGTCCGCGAGATCGTCGGCGAAGACCTCGAGCGTCGTCCGGTCGGCGCCGTGGAGCACCACCGTCTGCTGCGCGTAGCCGCCGACGCGCCGCGTGACCTCCTCGAGGTCGCGCGCGCTGCGCGTCGAGGCGGGCAGCATCTCGCCCACCGCGGTCCGGAGATCGGAGTAGAGCGCGATCGTTCCGGTGAGCCCCCACGCGGCCGCGAGGACGGAGAGCAGCAGCACCGCCACGCGGTGCCGATCGACGAAGCGGACGAACGCCTGCGGAAAGTCCATCGGAGGGCCCGTCCGCCCGAAGCCGGCCGGGGCCCCGTTCTACCCCCCGGGCCCCTCCGCGTTCAACCGCCCCGCCCGGTTCCCGGAGACGGCCGGGCGCCCGGCGGGCCGCCCGGCGCCGGCATCATCGCGAGGCGCCGCGCCTCGGTCCGCTCTCGACGCCGCGCTCCGCCTCGATGCGGCGCAGGCGCTGGTGGATGACGACCATGCGGCCGAGCGCCGTCGCGGTCGCGCCGACGGAGACGAGCGCGCAGGCGCCCTCCAGGACGAGCACCGCGACGCGTGGAGGGAGGAACGGGGCGAACAGCATCGCGAACATGAGGAGGACGACGCGGTGCGGCCGCTCCATCCCGAAGTTCGGGCACTCGACGCCGAGCCCCTCGCCGCGCGCCCGCGCGTAGCTCACCATCAGCGACGAGGCGAGCGCGCCGACCGCCCAGAACGAGCCGGTCTTGTCCGGAAACGACGCGGCGAGCCCCGCGAACAGGGCGATCTCCGAGAGCCGGTCGAGGTTCGAGTCGAGGAAGGCGCCCGCCTTCCCCTGCGTCTGCGTGGTGCGTGCGATCTCGCCGTCGATGAGGTCGCACCAGGAGCCGAAGACGAGGAGGAACCCCGCCCAGCCCCATTCGCCCACCGCCGCGAGGGCGCCGGCGGCGAGCGCGATGGCGGCGCCGATCCCGGTGATCGCGTTCGCGGACAGCCGCAGCGTCACGGCGACCCGCAGGAGCGGCCGGCTCACCCAGTACGCCCACCGTCCCAGGAACCCGATCGCCCCGGAGTAGACCTTCATCCGCTCCGGCGGGGTCGGCCGGACGAGGCCGTAGAGCCCCCACGTCGTCACCGCGGTGGCGAGGAGGAGGAAGGCCGCGACGCGGGAGGATTCGCTCATGCCGCCCTGGATTGTAGTACCGGCCGGCGGCCTAGCCGACGGCGCTCTGGGTGTTCGCCGCCGCCCGGTCCGCGTACTTGCGGAGCTGGGCCTGGAGCAGCGCCTGCTGCTGGAAGAGGTCGTGGATCGCGGCGCGTCCCGGGAGGGTGACGGGGCTCTTGAAGAAGAACGAGAGCCACTCCTGGGGACCCTTCTCCCCCGCCCGCTGCGCCAGGTCGCCGAGGATCGCGAGGTCGAGGACGATCGGCGCCGCGAGGATCGAGTCGCGGCACTGGAAGTTCACCTTGATCTGCATCGGATAGCCGAGCCACCCGAAGAGGTCGATCGCGTCCCAGCCCTCCTTGTTGTCGCCGCGGGGCGGGTAGTAGTGGATCGTCACCTTGTGATCGATCTGCCCGTAGAGCTCCGGGTGCTCGCGCGGCGACAGGATCTGGTCGAGGACGGACTTCTTCGAGACCTCCTTCGTCTTGAAGGAGTCCGCGTCGTCGAGCACCTCGCCGTCGCGGTTGCCGAGGATGTTCGTCGAGAACCAGCCGTCGAGGCCGAGGAGCCGCGCGCGAAGCATCGGCGCGATGGTGGTCTTCATCAGCGTCTGGCCGGTCTTGAAGTCCTTCCCCCCGGTGACGACGCCGCGCTGCTCGGCGAGCTCGCGGAGCGCCGGGATGTCGGCCGACAGGTTCGGAGCGCCGTTCAGGAACGGGACGCCCGCGCGGATCGCCGCCCACGCGTAGATCATCGAGGGCGCGATGGTCGGATCGTTCCGGTCGAGCGCCGCCTCGAACGCCTTCGGGTCGAGGTGCGCCGCTCCCACCTCCGCGTAGACCTCGGTGGAGCCCGTCCAGACCATGACGCCGCGCGTGCAGCCGTTCCGCTCGAGGAACGACCGGATGTCGGTCACGAGCGCCTCCGCCTTCTCGCGGAGGGTCCCGGTCTTCACGTTCGGCCCGTCGAGACGGCGGACCCACTCCCTGTCGAACACGGCCGTCATCGGACGGATGGGCTCGAGGTCCTCGCGCACGGGGTCGAGGTGCTCGCGACGCAGCACGTTGGCGCGGACGGCGGCGCGGTACGCGTCGTCGGGGATCGGGTCCCACCCGCCGAACACGAGGTCGTCGAGGCTGGCGAGGGGGAGCACGTCGCGCAGGAGGGGGCCGTGCTCGACGGCGCCGTCCTGTAGATGGCCGAGCTGCGTGAGCGAGCCGACCGGGTCCGCGAGCTTGCGGCGGACGGCGGCGACCCCGGCGATCGCCGTCGTGGCGACGGCGCCCATCCCGGGGAGCAGCACGGCGAGCTTCTCCCCCTTGCGCGGCTTTCCAAGAGCAGGACCCATTCTCATCTCACCCCTTATTCGCATTTCCGGTAGGAGCCGCGGTGGATCTATGCGGTTCGCCGCTCGGCCGTCAACCGACAGGGCGAGCGGATGTCGCGCGTTCTACCGCACGCGATTGCGCGGTGGAAGGGTGCGCGTACCGGCACACCCTCTAAGACTTCAGAACTTGAGCTGCGTCGTGAACACCGTGCCGAGCAGCGTGGGTCTTCCGAGCGCCGGATCCTCGTAGCGCGTGCGGATCGCGTGCACCTGGACGCCGAGCGCGAGGTGGTCGAGCAGGTACCAGACCGCGTTCGCGGCGACGAGCGCGTTCTCCCGGACCGCCTCGCGTCCATCCGGCGTGACCCCCGCGTCGAGCCCGCGCAGGACGCGATCCATTCCGCCGACGAGCCGGACCTCGACGTCGCCGACGTTCACGGCGACCTGTGCCCAGCCGCCGGCGGACCTCAGGGACGTGTGGCGCCCGGTGACCGGGCTCACCCGCGGCAGCTGCCACGCCGCGCCCTCGAGGAGGTGCACGTTCTCGCCGACCCACGCCTCGCCGGCGAGGCTCGCGTGGTGGCCGAACGGGACCAGGAGCTCGACGCTCGCCGCCCACACCGCCGCCTCCTCGCGCACGACCGTCCCGACGAACTCCGCCTCGCCCTCGAGCCCCACCCGCTCCGTGCCGGCGAGCCCCGAGATGGCGACGGTCAGCGGGAACTTCTCGCCGTAGAGCTTGCCCTCGAGCTCCTCCGCGACGAACGCGAGCCGCGCGGCGCCGAACGGCCCCGCGCTCGCCGCGCCCGGCGTGCTCGCCACCGCGAACTGCGACTTGTGCCGCCCGCCGAAGACCTCGAACAGCACCTTGCCGAACGACTTCGACACGGTCGCGCCGATGAACCCGGCGGCGAGATCCCCGAAGCCCTCCGGGATCGTGAGCGTGCCCGCGGTGACCCCCGAGACGATGCTCGGGCCGAAGCCGAGGAGGAGCCGGAACCCGGCGTCCGCCTTCAGGAGCTCCGCGTACGCGGAGTCGATCTCCGGGGTCGCGTCCTTCACCCACGCCGTCGAGAACGCGCCCCGCAGCTGCCAGCCGCTCTCGCGCCGCGGCGCCTGGAAGGTGACGCCGGCGACGGCGGGACGCGGCAGGACGAGGACGTGCCCCTCGTCCACCGCGGCGGAGCGGGGCGGCGCGAGCTGGTCCTCGCGGTCACCGCCGTTCGCGTCGTCCCACCCCATCGCGATGCGAAGGAAGCCGAAGGGCGCGATGCGGGTCGTCTCGTCCGGCGCCGCGAACACCGGGACGCGGTTCGACGGATCGGGCGCCTTCTGCGCCTGGACCGGCAGCTCCTCGAGCGGGATCGCGAGCCGGAGCTCCTCCCCGCGCTTCACGACCACGACGCGGACCGCGCGGCGGTAGCCCTCGCGCGAGAGCTCGACGACGTGCTCGCCCTCGATGACGTTCGCGATCGCGCCGTCCGGGCCGCGCTCGCACGGGCGCCCGTCGAGCGCGCAGATCGGGTCGGGGACGTTGGTCGCGAGGCGGAGGGAGCCCGTGTCGTGGAAGACGCGCCGGAGCGCGTCCTGCCAGGGCGCCAGGGTGTCCGCCGCCGCGCGCGGGACGGAGAAGGTCGTCTCGTCGATCGCCCGGCCGGCGGCGAGGTCGAGGCGCCGGAGCCGGATCCGGGTCGCCTCGCCGTCCGTGAAGGAGTCGGCCGTGACGGCGGCCTTCACGCCGGCCCGCCGCAGCGGCGCCGCCAACGCCACCTGGCAGGGGACGTCGCCGCGGCAGTCGAACAGCTCGGCGAGGTAGGTCGGGCCGAGGAGCTTGCGGAGGTCGTCGTGGCGGAGCACGGCCTCGCCCGAGAGGAGGCCGACGACGTTCTCGGCGATCGCGCGCAGCCGCTGGGCCTCGCCGAGCTGCGCGATCGAGGTCGCGCCGAAGGCCGCGGTCTCCGCCGGCCGCAGGCCGAGGAACGCGATCGCGTTCGGCGGGACGGCCGGGTCGGCCGCGGGGGCCGAGCGCGCGCCGTGAGACTTGTTCGGAGACGCCTGCGCAGCTGCGGCGAGGCCGAGGACGGTGAGCGACAGGGCGAGCTTCTTCAACGGGCGGGCTCCGTGGGCGTGGCCTCCGCGCGCGGGGTACCCGGCGGCGCGAGGCGGACATGGACCGAGGCGGCACGCGCGAGCCAGGGTGCCTCCGCCGCGGCCACCTCGGCGAGGACCTCGGTCCGCTCGCCCGCTCGGGTGCGGGCGGCGACGCGGCATGCCGCGCGCTCCTTCGGGGCGTCGCCGGCCACCTCGCAGACCGCGCCGGCGAGAGGCTCGGGTCCGTCGAGGATC
>JAHWYA010000120.1 GCA_020028115.1 Anaeromyxobacter sp. | reverse complement strand
CAGCGCCCCCGGGGCCGCTTCCGGCGCCGCGCCGGGACCTTCCGCGCGAGGGTCGCCGGTGCGACCCGTGGCGCGGGCTTCGGGGCGCGCGCCCTCACGGCACCCGCGGGCGGACCGGGATCGACGGATCGTCGAGGGCGTGGGCGTTCGCGACCGACGCCGCCGAGAACGGCCCGTGGCACGCGTCGCACGCCTCGATGCCGTTCCAGGTCTCGAGCGCTGCGTGGGCGACCGCCGCCGCGGTGTCGTGGCAGCTGATGCACGCCTCCGTCGACGGCTCCGTCCACGACACGTTCCGGCAGTGCCCGGCGACGCAGGCCTGGCCGAGGCCGCACCCGAGGTCGCTCGTGCACGAGCTCCCGGTGTCGGCGTGGCAGGCCGTGCAGTTGCGGAGGTCGACCGAGAAGAGGTGGTCGGTGAAGTCGATGATCGAGTTCGAGAACCCGACGTAGGCGAGCCGGCCCGGCAGCATCGTGAGGGACGACGAGTAGCCGCCGAGGAGCCGCGCGCCGTGCATGCGGTGGATCATGTCGGAGAGCTCGACGCTCCGGCCGGGCGTCGGGTCCTGCGTGACGACGCAGTGGTCGTTGCCGGGGGTCGCGTCCGTGTCCGCGCATGCTTCCCACCCGGCGGCGTTGCCCGCGCACTGCGCATCCGACGCGCAGGACTGGCCGACCGCGCCGACCATCCGGTCCTGCGATCCGTCCACGTGGCAGGTGATGCACCCCGCGACGCCCCGGCGGGCACCACCGTGGTACTGGACCTGCTGGTGGCACGAGTCGCAGGCGGCCTCGGTGACGCGCTCGCGCGGGCGGACCGGCTCGGGCGACCCGCCGCCGGCCACGAACGGGAACTCGACGATCGCGGTCGTCGCGTCGCGGAACCCGCTGAACGCCTCGTACACGAAGAGCGCGAGGCGGTACGTGCCCGCTACGAGCGGGACGGACGGACCCGTCGCATTGAGCGGCGCGATGGATGACGCCGGGAACGGCGTCGGAAGGACGTAGTGGTAGCGGCGAGTGGCCGGGTAATAGGTGAGCGTCGTCCCAGGGATCTTCAGGGACGTGACCGGGTAGATGCGCTGCGCCTCCGCGAGCGGGCCGGATGCAGCGAACGACGCGAACATCGCGCCGTTCTCCTTCAGGTCCGTCACCGTCGTGTCCGCCGTCTCGAGCGTGAAGTCGAGCGCCGGGACGTCGCCGGGCTGGAACGCGCCGCCCGATCCGGATCCGCCCGAGAGGACGACGTCACGGAGCACGAGCCCTCGCACCTGCGTGTGCTCGGGGATGTCGTGCCGGGCGCGCACCGGCGAGGTGCCGGTGTCGTCGGCCGTGTGGCAGGTGGCGCAGGCGGAGTCGTCCGCCTGCACCGGGTGATCGCGGCGCTCGCAGCGCCCCGTCCCGGTGTTGCAGGTGAGGAGGGCGCCGAGGGTGTCGCAGTCGTCGTCGACCGTGCACGCCGGCGCGCCGAAGGGGGCGAAGATCCGGGGCGGGGAGATCGTCCCCGAGTCGAAGCGGACGGCGTCGTGGCAGGTCCCGCACGCGAGCCGAGAGGGCGCGGTCGCCCAGGCGTCGTCGGAGTGGCAGGCGGCGCAGTCCTTCTCGCCGCCGGGCTGGATCGGGAACTCGACGTTCAGGAACTCGGCGAGGGTCGGGTCGGCGGCGAGGCCGTAGTCGGGGTGCTCGAGGCCCGCCGCAGCCTGCTTCGCGCCGCGGTGGACGCCGTGGACCTTGCGGACGAGCGGGTTCGGGCTGAAGCCGGCCGTGTTGTGGCAGGCGACGCAGCCGGCGACCGGGGCGGAGTCGAGGCCGTACCTGCCCGCGGGGACGCCGGAGGGGAGCGTCGGGAGCGAGTGGGCCATCTGGACCCGCCCGGACGACGTGCCGAAGTGGCAGCGCGTGCAGATCGAGGTCGCGCCGATCCCGATGAACCCGTGCGGCTCGGGGTCCACGGTCCCGATCTGCAGGTCCTCGAGCCGGAAGAACTGGATCACTCCGTCGAGCGTCTCGCCGTAGACCGCCGCGGTGTACGTGCCGGCCTGCTCCGTCGTCACCGGCGCGAGGGTGTAGGTGACGAGCCCGTCCTCGCCGATCGAGAGGTTCTGCTGCAGGGGATCGGCGTAGCTCGGGGAGCGGAGGTCGATGAAGTGGTGCTGTCCGTTGGACGCGCTCCGGTTCTCGACGCAGTTGAGGAGCTTCGACGCGGTCCTCGTCGCGGTCACGTCCCGGCGCGGCCCGGTGAGGAAGAGCTGCGCGCGCGAGGTCTGCCCGAGCGAGGCGGTGGCGCCGCACGAGTCGATGAAGCGGATCTGGAGCACCGGCTGCTCGCCGGGGAGGAACGCGAGCCCGTTCGCGGGGGTCGAGACGCCCACCGCGACGTCGAGGGGCGGCGCGCCCGGCGAGGGGGTGCACGGGTCGCCCGGCGAGCCGTTGCAGACGAAGGTGGTCCCGTCGATCTCGCCCGGCTCGAGAGCGCCGTTCCTGGCCGCGCCTCCGCCCGAGCCGTCGTCGACGCCGACGTCGACGCGCGTCCCGCCTGCGGAGCAGTTCACGCCGGGCGGCTCGGCGCTGGTGCGCGTGAGGACGGTCGGCTGCGGGAGCTGCGGCGCGTCGGGGCTCTCCGGCGAGCAGGCGGCGAGGCCGGCGAGCGCGAGCGCGGGCGCTGCCCAGAGCAGGACGGTTCCGGCGTGACGCATGACCCCTCCACGGTCGTACCGGGGTCGCCGCCGTGAGGCGCGCCCGCGGTTGACGTGACGACCGAGCGTGCGCGAACGCTGCGTCGAAAGTCAATGACGGTGACGGGTTACGGGGAGAAGCGGCCGCTTCCCCCCCGGTCGTGGGACACCGCAAGTTTGCGGAGGGTGCGTGCGCGCCTGCTATCGTGGATTCCGGAGAGGGCCCCCATGACATCGAAGATCGTCTGCATCGTCGCGGCCGCCTGCGTGGTCTCGTGCAAGGGCGCCGACTCGACGCCTGCCTCGGCCGGAGCGAAGGGCGAGCGCGGCGTCCAGCTCGTCTGGCGCGGACAGTGGAACGCCTCGACGGCCTACGTCATGAACGACGCGGTCCAGAGCCAGGGCGCGGCGTACATCGCGGTCGCGCCGAGCACGAACAGCGCGCCGCCGTCCGCGCCGTGGCAGGTGCTCGTGGAGCGCGCTCCGGCTGCCGCGCAGGCCTCCGGGCCGACCTCGCGCGGTCCGCAGGGGCCTCCCGGACCGGAGGGTCCTGTGGGGCCGCAGGGTCCGGCCGGGCCGGCGGGCTCGGGCGGCGCGAGCGACGCGCAGATGACGAGCGGCGCCCGGCTCACCGCGATGCGGACCGCGTTCACCGGCGCCGACGGCTCGCGCCTCGCGCAGGACGTCCACCGCTTCTTCGACTCCGCGATCGGCGCGTTCTGCGCGCCGCGGAAGGCGAGCGACGGCGAGCTGCGCTGCCTGCCGGGGCAGCCGGACACGGCCGACGTCTCCCCCGAGTTCTTCGCGGACGAGGCGTGCACGAAGCGCGTCGCGCTCTACTCGTACGCGAGCGAGTCCGGGTGCAGCCCGACGTACGCCGTCGAGCCGCTCTCGGCCTACCAGTGCTCCGGGGGCCAGTTCCGCGCCGCCGCGCTCCGCGTGTACCAGATCGGCGCGGCGCTCCCGCCCACCACGACCTTCTTCACGAACAGCGGCGGCGGCTGCAGCAAGATCACCCTCGCGCCCTACGACGCGTACTACGCGGTGGGCGCCGAGCTCCCACCCGCCAAGTTCGTGAGGTTCACGGCGGAGCCGGAGAAGCCGGCGACGGCAGAGGCGCGGGCCGACGCGAGGTAGGGGCGGCGCGCGCGGGGACGCGCGGTGCGGCAGCAGGCGCCTACGGCCGCTCTCGCGGCTCGTTCGGCGGGAACCGCCGCGCGAACTCCTCGCGCGAGAGGTTCGCCCCCTCCGCCTCGTAGACCAGCTCCCGGTACTGGGCGGCGATCGCCTGGATCTGCTCGGGCGTGAACGTCTGCTCCAGGACCCCGAGCTTCTCCGCGCGCCGCAGCTCGCGGTACCGGGCCGCGATCGCGCGAGAGATCGGGAGGCGGGCGACGCGGCGCCGGTAGTCTGCCGCGTTCGCGGGGTCCTCCTGCGCGGCGCGCTCGAAGACCCGGGTCACCGTGTCGTACAGGGCGTCGAGCCGGCCGTGCTGGTGCATGAGCATCGCCATCTGGCAGTTCACCTCGGCGGCGAGGGTGTCGCGCCGGGGATCGAAGGTCTCGTCGATCGCGATGCGAGTCCGCTCGACGTCCTCCGGCGTGCGATCCGGCAGGAGGCCGCGCGCGTGGAGGGCCCTCAGCAGCTCGTGGGCCGCGATCTCCTGCCCGCGCTCGTTCAGGTGGACGTAGTCGGTGAAGACGTCGAGGCCGGGGATGCCGTCGCCCGACGCCGCCTCCAGCGCGGGCACGATGTCGACGAGGGTCCCGCCCCGGCGTGCCGCGACGTCGCGCAGGATCGCCTGGAGCTCCGGCAGCTCGCGGAACGGGAAGGCGTCGCGCTCGAGGGCCCGGACGTACTCCGCCTTCGCCTCGTCTCGCCGCCCCGTCCTGCGGAGCGCCTCCGCGAGCAGGAAGTGGACCTCGGCGTACTCGTCGTCGAGCTCGAGGGCGGCCCGCAGCGGCGCGACGGCGTCCGCGAACGCGCCCCGCTCGACCGCGAGGAACCCGTCCCGGAACTGCCGCGTCCACCGCGCGCGGTCCGTCGCGTCGAGGCCCCGCCGGTGGCGCGAGACGTTGGGGCTCCAGTCCTTGAGGTTGACCGGGCAGGTGACGAGGAAGAGCGGCACCTTCGCCTCGGCGGCGCTCGCGACCATCGCCTCCATGTTGAACCGGTAGTGCTCGAGGAGGGCCTCGAGCTGGCGCGGGTCCTCCCGGAAGCGCGAGGCCTTGCCCAGGCCGAAGGAGAGGTACGTCGTCGCGAGGTCGTCGAGCGTGAAGTTCTTCACGTCGAACGTCGGCTTCGGCGCCGTGAGCGTCGTGAAGACCTGGTAGGCGAGGCGCGCCGTGGCGGCGCGGTCCCACGGGGCGGGCGGGTTCTTCGGGCGGAAGACGAGGTTCTCGAGCAGCTCGTTGTTGCCGTTGTAGAGGAGGATGGCGTCGGGCTGGTACCGGAGGACCTCCTCGAGGATGAGCTTCACCCGGTGGCTCGCGTACGTGCCCGCGGCCATGTTCACGACCTCGATCGACCGATCCGGGTAGAGCTGGCGGAGCTTGCGTCCGAGGAGCGCGCTGAGGTTCGTGTCGCCGCCGTGGTACGGCCAACCGGCCGCGGCGGACCCGCCGAGGACGAAGATCCGCAGCCCCCCCGCCGGCCGGTCCAGCGGGAAGGGGCCGGGGGTCACCATCAGCGGCTGGAACCCGGACCGCCACACCGTCTTCTGGCCGTCCTTCTCCACGACCTGGAACGCCGGGGCCGGGTTGATCGGCTCGACGTAGGGGTTCCGCTGCCGCGCGGCGGCGTTCTCGACGCGCTCGATGACGCGGCTGCCGAGCTCGATCCCGACGAGGACGATCAGGAAGGCGAGGACCCAGAAGGCGGGGCGGTCCCGGCCCGTGCGTTGCGGTGCCACGGTGCGCTCAGGGGAGGGTGGGGATGGGCGCGGAGATGTCCATGCGCGCAGTATCGCACGGTATTCCGTGCGGGACGGAGGGCGCCGCCGCCCGCGCTCGTCGCTACGAGTGCGGCGCGTTCGGCGGATCGACGGCCGCGGCCTCGCGCTTGAACCTCCGGTTGCGCAGCCCGCCGATGATCAGGAAGGCGATCCCGACGAAGAACCCGAGGCGGAACACATCCGTCGCGATGAACGCGATCCCCCGGAGCGCGCCGCTCAATCCGGCTGCGGCGGTCGAGAGCGGTCGCCCGTACCGGTCCTCTCCACCTTCGAGCGGGACCGGAAACAGGCATCGCACGAAGCGCCGCTCACCGAGCTCCGCGAAGTCCTGGTTGCATCGCGGTGAACGTTGCTCCTCGGGCAGCGCGAACACACAGTCGGGAAGCCGAAATCCGTAGTCCAGCGGGGGGTCGGACACGGAGCCACCGCACTGCGGGCAGACGCAGGACGCGTCGTG
>JAHWYA010000119.1 GCA_020028115.1 Anaeromyxobacter sp. | reverse complement strand
GCCCTCGGGTTCTTCGAGACGGCGGAGATCACGACGAAGCCGGGCAGCGCCGACGACAAGATCGTCGCCACCGTCGAGGTGAAGGAGCGGCCCACCGGCACCTTCCAGCTCGGCGCCGGGTTCTCCTCCTACGAGAACTTCATCCTCACCGGGCAGATCTCTCAGCAGAACTTCTTCGGCTGGGGCCAGACCCTCTCGCTGCAGGTGCAGTGGTCGAAGATCCGCCAGCTCGGGCAGATCCAGTTCGTCGAGCCGTACTTCCTCGACACGCGGTGGACGTTCGCCTTCGACCTCTACATGACCGAGGGCATCTACACGACGTTCACCCGCAGGTCGGTCGGCGGGTCGCTCACGTGGGGCTACGAGCTCGTCGGGCTCGCGCCGTGGTGGTCGTTCGCGCGGCACCTCGAGGACCTGCGGGTGTTCGCGACCTACACGAACGAGCGGGTGGACGTCACCTCCGCGCAGGCGGTCACGACCGCGCTCGACCAGTTCAAGTCGGGCACGACGAGCTCGGTCCGCCTCTCGCTCCAGTGGGACAAGCGCGACAACCGCCTCTTCCCCTCGAACGGGTTCTTCCTCGCGCTCTCCGGCGAGGCCGCGCCGCCGCTCCTCGCGCCGAACGCGATCTTCGGGAACGAGGTGAACCTCTTCACGCGGTACTCCCTCGACGCGCGCGCCTACCGCCCGATCTGGCGGGGGCTCGTCGCCCGCGGGAAGCTGACGCTCGGCCTCATCCGCGACTGGGACGCCGAGCACCAGGTGCCGATCTCCGAGCGCTTCTACGTCGGCGGGATCAACTCGGTCCGCGGGTACCGCTACCTCTCCATCGCGCCGCGCGAGGACCAGCTCGCCCCGCCGGGCGCTCCGGACCAGGGGACGCAGGAGGTCGCGATCGGCGGCGACAAGCAGGCGATCCTCAACTTCGAGCTCGAGTTTCCGCTCTTCGGCGAGGCCGGCATCAAGGGCGTCGTCTTCTACGACCTCGGCAACTCCTTCAAGAAGGGCGCGTACTCGGACCCCGAGGTCCCGCTCTCGCTCTACAAGTCCTTCGGGTTCGGGCTCCGCTGGTTCAGCCCCATCGGGCCGCTCCGCTTCGAGTGGGGGTTCCCGGTGAACCGCCGGAAGGACGCGCAGGGCAACTACATCGACCAGCCGCTCGACTTCCAGTTCACGATCGGCAACTTCTTCTAGTCGCAGCACCCGCCACACCGGAAGGAACCGCCATGAAGCACTCGCTCCCGAAGGCCCTCCTCCTCGCCCTCGCCTTCGTGCCCGCGCTCGGGCGCGCCGAGCAGAAGATCGGGTTCGTCGACCTGCAGCGCGCCCTCAACGAGGTCGACGAGGGGAAGGCCGCGAAGGCGCTCCTCAAGCGGGACTTCGACGAGAAGCAGAAGGTGCTCGACGGGAAGAAGGCGGAGTTCGACAAGCTGCAGGCCGACCTCGAGAAGCAGGCGGTCGTCATGTCGGACGCCGCCAAGAAGGACAAGGCGAACGAGCTCGACCGCCGCGCCCGCGAGCTCCAGGGGCTGTTCGTGCAGCTCCAGAAGGACCTCTCGGAGCGCGAGCGCGACGCGACGAAGGGGATCTACGACCGGATGGCGGTCATCGTCCGCGAGATCGCCGAGGCGGAGGGGTTCACGGTCGTCCTCGAGAAGGGCGCCGGGCTCGTCTACGCGCCGAGCTCGCTCGACCTCACGAACGAGCTCATCCGGAAGTACAACGCGCGCCACGCCCCCGCGGGCGGGGCGGCGGCGTCGAAGAAGGGCGCCGAGGGCAAGGGCGCGGCCGCCGCGCCGAAGAAGTGAGGGCGCCGTGACCTCGTTCACGCTCGCGGAGCTCGCCGCGCGGGTCGGCGGCGAGGTGCAGGGCGACGGGGCGCTGCGGATCGAGGGCGTCGCGCCGCTCGAGGACGCCGGCCCGGCGCAGCTCTCGTTCTTCGCCAACCGGAAGTACCGCAAGGCCTTCGAGGCCTCGCGCGCGGGCGCGGTCATCGTCGAGCCGGACGAGGACGTCCCGCCCGGCCGGACGGTGCTCCGCGCGGCGCCGGCCTACCTCGCCTTCGCGAAGATCTCGACGGCCTTCCACCCGCCCCGCGAGCCGCTGCCGGAGGTCGCGCCGGAGGCGGTGGTGCACCCGTCGGCGAAGGTCCACCCGAGCGCGCAGGTCATGCCGCTCGCCACGGTGGGCGCGCGGGCCGAGGTGGGGCCGCGCACGATCGTCTTCCCGGGCGTCCAGCTCGGCGAGGACGTCCGGATCGGCGCGGACTGCATCCTCTATGCGAACGTGGCCGTCCGGGAGCGGTGCCTCGTCGGCGACCGGGTGATCCTCCAGCCCGGCTGCGTCATCGGCTCGGACGGCTTCGGGTTCGCGCTCGACCTGCAGGGCGAGGGGCGCGGGCCGCGCCACTACAAGGTCCCGCAGGCCGGGATCGTGGTCGTCGAGGACGACGTGGAGATCGGCGCGAACAGCTGCGTCGACCGCGCGACGCTCGGCGTGACCCGCATCGGCCGCGGGGCGAAGATCGACAACCTCGTGCAGATCGCCCACAACGTCGAGGTGGGGCCGCTCTCGATCATCGCGTCCCAGGCCGGCATCGCCGGGTCGGCGAAGCTCGGGATGGGCGTCGTGGTCTGGGGGCAGGCCGGCGTCGTCGGCCACATCACCGTCGGCGACCGCGCCACCATCGCCGCCCAGGCCGGGGTCGGCGGCGACATCGAGGCGGGCGGCCGGGTGGCGGGCTCGCCCGCGACGCCCGACGTGCAGTGGGCGCGGAACTCCGCAGCCTTCAACCGCCTCACCGAGATGCGCCGCGAGCTCCGCGAGCTCCGCGCGGCGGTCGCCCGGCTCGAGGCCGAACAGGAGAAGAAGCCATGACCGCCGAACGTCCGGCCGAGCCGGGGAAGCCGATCCTCGACGTCGAGGGGATCCAGAAGCTGCTGCCGCACCGCCCGCCCTTCCTGCTCGTGGACCGGGTCGTCGCGTTCGAGCCCATGAAGAAGCTCGTCGGCTGGAAGGGCGTGACGATGAACGAGCCCTTCTTCCCGGGCCACTTCCCCGGGAAGCCGGTGATGCCGGGCGTGCTCATCCTCGAGGCGCTCGCGCAGTCGTGCGCCCTCCTCGCGATGATGTCGCTCGGGCCGGAGGAGGCGGGGAAGCTCACCTTCCTCATGGGCATCGACGGCGCGCGGTTCCGGCGCCCGGTGGTCCCGGGGGACCGGCTCGAGCTCCACGTCGAGGTGACGAAGCAGAAGGGCGCCGTCTGGAAGGAGAAGGGCACCGCCATCGTGGACGGCCAGGTCTGCGCCGAGGCCGAGTTCATGGCGATGCTCGTCGCGCCGAAGGACGCCTAGAGGAGCCGCGACATGGCCATCCACCCCACCGCAGTCGTCGAGCCGGGCGCGCAGGTCGATCCCTCCTGCGAGATCGGCGCCTACGCCGTCGTCGGCCCGCACGTGAGGCTCGGCGCGCGGAACGTCCTCGCCGCGCACGCCGTCGTCACCGGCCACACCACGCTCGGCGAGGGGAACCGCGTCTTCCCGCACGCGGTGCTCGGCGAGATCCCGCAGGACCTCAAGTACCGCGGCGAGCCGACCCGCCTCGAGATCGGCGACCGCAACACCTTCCGCGAGTGCGTGACGGTCAACCTCGGCACGGTCCAGGGCGGGGGCGTCACGGTGGTGGGCAACGGCTGCCTGCTCATGGCGTACAGCCACGTCGGCCACGACTGCCGGATCGGCGACGGCGCCATCATCGCGAACTCGGTCGCCCTCGCCGGCCACGTGATCCTCGAGGACCACGTGCACATCTCCGGCCTCGCCGCGGCGCACCAGTTCTGCCGGATCGGGCGACTCTCCTTCGTCTCCGGCCTCACCGGCGTCGCGATGGACGTGCCGCCGTACTGCACCGTCGCGGGGCCGCGCGCCGAGCTCGCGGGCCTGAACACGGTGGGGCTCCAGCGCGGCGGCCTCTCCGAGGAGCAGATCGGCCGCATCAAGCAGGCCTACAAGATCGTGTTCCGCTCGAACCTCGGGCTCGCCGAGGCGCTCGCCCAGCTCGAGGCGGAGCTCGGGGGCCACCCCGAGATCGCCCACTTCGTCGCGTTCGTGAAGGGCTCGCAGCGCGGCATCACCCGGTAGCCGCCCTTGGGCACGATCGGCCTCATCGCCGGCGGCGGCCGGTTCCCGCTGCTCTTCGCAGAGAGCGCGCGGCGCGCGGGGCACCGCGTGGTCGCGGTCGCGCACCGGAACGAGACCGAGCCGACGCTCGCCGAGCGGGTCGACGCCATCACCTGGGTGAAGCTCGGGCAGATCGGGCACCTCCTCGAGGCGCTCAAGGCGGGCGGCGCGACGCAGACGGTGATGCTCGGCGCCATCACGAAGCGGCGCTTCTTCGCCGACGCCATGCTCGACGCGACGGGGCTGCGCGTGCTCGCCCGCGTCGCGATCCGCTCCGACGACAACCTCCTCCGCGCGATGGCGCGCTTCCTCGAGGAGGAGGGGGTCCCGATCACGGACCCGACCCCCTTCCTCGCCGACCGGCTCGCGCCGGAGGGCGTCCTCGGCCGGCACCGGCCGACCGACGAGGAGCTCGAGGACGCGCGCTACGGCCTCGAGCTCGCGCGCGGGATCGGGCGGCTCGACCTCGGCCAGACGGTGGTGGTGAAGGACCGCGTCGCGCTCGCCGTCGAGGCGCTCGAGGGGACCGACGCGTGCATCTGCCGCGGCGGCGAGCTCGCGAAGAGCGGCGGGTTCGTCGTCGCGAAGGCGGTGAAGCCCGACCAGGACCGGCGCTTCGACCTGCCCGCGGTCGGCCCGGACACCGTCGAGACGATCCGCGCCGCCGGCGGCCGCGTCCTCGCCATCGAGGCGGGCGCCACGCTCGTCATGGACCTCGATCGGATGATCGAGAAGGCCGACAAGGCGAAGATCGTGCTGCTCGGAGTCCGGCCGTGACGGGGTGGGCCCGCGAGGGCCCGGGCGGCGTGGTGCTCGAGCTCCTCGTCCAGCCGCGTGCCTCCCGGACCCGGGTCGTCGGCGAGCACGACGGCCGGCTCAAGATCCAGCTCGCCGCGCCCCCGGTCGACGGCGAGGCCAACGCGGCGCTCGTCGTCTACCTCGCCGGCGTCTTCGGCGTGAAGCGCGCCGACGTCGTGCTCCTCGCCGGCGAGGCGGGGCGGCGGAAGCGGGTCCGCGTCGCCGGGGTCCGCGCCGCGGACGCCGAGGCGCGGCTGCTGCCGTAGTCCCGAGATCGCTGGAGCTTCGCCGGACCGCTCCCTCGCACGGGTGCGGCTACCTGTCGCGCGCACACCGCCCCAGGTGTGACCGTTTGTGCTGGACTTCCTCACTCCCGATTGCTTCACTTTGCGTCTTTGTCGCACCCGACGTTCAGACGCACGGGCAGTCGCAGGGACACCAATTCCAGGGAGGCAGCATGACGATGAAGCACGGGGGGGCGGCGCTCGCACTGGCGCTGCTCGCGATGAGCGCGGCGCCCGGCGGGGCGCGCGCCGAGGAGCGGTACTGGATCACGACCATCCCGGTTCAGACCGTGCCGGGCGGGTGGGCGACGGCGCGGCGGTTGAACGCGTCCGGCGAGGCGGCGGGATCGGTCACCGCCATGGACGCGAACGGCTGGTGGTACGACCGCGCGTTCGTGTTCTCGCAGGGCACGGTCACCCTGATCGGCCGTGACGGCGGCGGGTACGTGCAGGACATCAACGACGCGGGCCAGGTGCTCGCGTGGGACGGCCTCGGCCTGTTCCTGTACGACCACGGCCTCTACCAGGACCTCACCCTCGACGGGCTCGCGGGCGCGACCGATCTCGGCAACTCGATGGTGGCGGGCTTCTTCTCGGACGAGTACGGCCTGCGCCACCTCGCGACGTGGTGGGACGGCATGGTCATCGACCTCGGGGTCGGTCTCGAGACCGGGCAGGCCTTCTCGCAGGTCCGCGGCATCAACGACCGCAACGACATCTTCGGCTACACCGACAGCCAGTTCCTCGCGCACGTGTTCCGGTTGACCTGGGACGACCAGACGTTCCACGACATCGGCAGCTTCGGCGGCTACATGTGCGTCCACGGCATCAACAACAAGGGCGACCTCGCCGGCCATGGCCGCGAGCCGGGTGACCACGACTATCTCGGGAAGTACAGCCCGGGCCCGAACTACGTCTGGACGGGCGGGAAGCTCTACGACCTGAACCAGGTCATCGCCCCCGGCTCCGGCCTCGTCTTCTCCACCTACGACGGCACGATCAACGACGCGGGCCAGATCCTCATCCCCGGGAACGTGCCGGACGGCGCGCAGGTGCCGGTGCTGTTCACGCCGTTCCCGGCCACGGCGCTCGCGCTCACCGGTACCCGCCGCGCCGACGGCTGGTACACGTCCGCGGTCGGCGGGCGCCTCTCCGCCAGCGCGGTCCCGGGGATCCGCGAGATTCGCTTCCGCGTGGACGACGGCGCGTGGGTGACGGTCCTCGGCGCGGCCGCCGACATCCCCACGATCCGCCAGTCGGGGACCCACGTCATCGCGTACCAGGCGGTGGACACGCTCGGACACGTCGAGGCGGTCCAGACCGCGCGCGTGTCGATCGACCGCAACGGCCTCGTCCTCGGCACCCGTGAGCTCCGGTTCGGGACCGCGGGCGCGCCGTACGCTGCCGCGGTGGTCGCCTCGGGCGGCACCGCGCCGTACACGTTCGTGCTCGCGTCGGGGAGCCTCCCGGCGGGCCTGACGCTCCGCGCCGACGGCAGGATCTCCGGCACGCCGGCGGCGGGCACGAGCGCCTTCGCGGTGCAGGTCGTCGACAAGAAGCGGAACGTCTCGAGCGCGTTCCTCTCGATCGAGGTGCTCGAGCCGCTCCAGGTGACGACGCCCGCCGTGCTCGACGGGATCGGCTGGCGGACCCACGCCCTCACGGCGCAGGGCGGCAAGGCGCCGTACACGTGGACCGTCGATCCGGCGACCCCGCTGCCGGAGGGCTACCAGGTGGAGTTCGCGACGCTCCTCTCGCCCGGCACCGTGGTTCCGGCGACCTTCCGCGTCGTCGTGACGGACGCCTACGGGCAGACGGTGCGCAAGGAGCTCACCCTCGACGTCGTCCCGCTCACCGTGACCCTCGGAACCGGCGCGACGACGGTTCCGGTGGGGGCCCAGGTCGGCGTGCAGTTCAACGCGTGGGGCGGCCAGTCGGGGGCGAGCGGCGCGTC
>JAHWYA010000118.1 GCA_020028115.1 Anaeromyxobacter sp. | reverse complement strand
GGGTCGACCGTGCGCGTCGTCGCCCCGGCGGGGCGGCCGGTGCCGCCGGGCATGCCGCACCCGGCCGGGCGCTCGGCCGACGATTGACGGGTTCCCATCCGTCTAGTATGGGTTTCCATATGAAGACCACGCTCGAGATCGACGAGCAGGTCATGCGCGCGCTCAAGGCGAAGGCGGCGCGCGAAGGGAGCACGATGTCCGCGCTCGTCGAGAGGGCGCTCCGGACGATGCTGGAGGAGCGGCCTGCCACGCCGAGGGAGCTCCCGCCGCTCCCGAAGTGGGACAGCGGAGGGCTCCTCATCAATATCGACAGCCGCGCCGAGTGGTACGACCAGCTCGAGGACGACGATGTTCGCGGTTGACACGAACGTCCTCGTCCACGCGGTGGACACCGAATCACCGTACCACTCGGCCTGCGCCGGGGCCGTCGCACGGTGGCGCGCTCAGCCGGACGCCTGGTACGTGACCTGGAGCGTCCTATACGAGTTCATCCGGGTGACGACGCATCCGCGGAAGTCGCGGAAGCCGTGGACCCTCCCGCAGGCGTGGCGCGTCGTAGAGGCGCTCCTGGCGTCGCCGGGGCTCCGTGTCCTCGTCGCGACCCCCCGTCACGCCGCGGTCGCCCGCGCGGTCTTCGACGAGACGCCCGGCCTCACCGGGAACCTCGCGCATGACGCTCACATCGCGATCCTGATGCGCGAGCACGGGATCCGGCGGATCTACACCCGCGACACCGACTTCTTCCGGTTCCCATTCCTCGAGCCGGTCGACCCGGTACGCCTCGTCGCACCGCCCGGGACCGCCGAACCCATCGCGCGGTACCGTGGCTCGAAGAAGCGGAGATGACCGCCGCGACCCACCACGCCACCGGCTGCCTCGTCTGCGGCGCGGAGCTCACCTACCTCCCGGCGAGCGTCCCCATGGCGTGCGCGCTGTGCGGCGCCTCCCACCCGTCCGCCGCCCGCTGCGTCGCCGGGCACTACGTGTGCGACGCCTGCCACTCCGCGCCCGCGAAGGACGTCATCGAGCGGACCTGCGCCGCGACGGACGAGCGGGACCCGATCGCGCTCGCGGTCCGGCTCATGCGCCACCCCGCGGTGAAGCTGCACGGCCCGGAGCACCACCTCCTCGTCCCGGCGGTGCTCCTCGCGGCGTACTGGAACGTCCGCGGCGAGCCCGGCCGCAAGGCCGACGCGATCCGTGAGGCGCGCCGCCGGTCCGAGCCGGTCGCCGGAGGGTTCTGCGGCCTGCAGGGTGCGTGCGGCGCGGGGATCGGCGCCGGCACCTTCGTCGCGCTCGCGACGGGGTCGACGCCCCTCGCCGGCCCCGCCCGCGGCCTCTCGAACCGGATGACCGCGCGGGCCCTCGACGTCATCTCGCGCACGGACGGCGCGCGCTGCTGCAAGCGCGACTCGTTCCTCGCGATCCTCGCGGCCGCGC
This sequence comes from Anaeromyxobacter sp., assembly GCA_020028115.1. Taxonomy (GTDB): domain Bacteria; phylum Myxococcota; class Myxococcia; order Myxococcales; family Anaeromyxobacteraceae; genus Anaeromyxobacter. The sequence continues at coordinate 4,689 of JAHWYA010000118.1, read as the reverse complement.
GGTTCTCGCGCGAGCACCTCGGGGTCGCGCTCCCGGCGCGCGGGCCCGCGTGCGAGTGGTCGGCCTCGAACCGGGAGTGCCTCGCCGACGGCTGTCCGTTCCACGCGCCGGCGGCCCCTCGCTAAGGCGCGGCAACGCGCCGAGATGTCCGGAACAGCTCGGAGAGGACCTCCTCGAGCGGCGGGTCCTCGACGGTGAGGTCCGCGACGGGGAGGGCCGCGAGCATGCGCGCGACCGCCCCCGAGACCTCCTCCGCGGCGACCTGGATCGTCGCCTGCCCGTCCTCGAGCGCGATCACCTGGCCGAACCGGGAGAGGTCGCCGCGAGCGGCGGCCGCGCCGTCTCCGTTCGCGAACCGCACCACGATCCGCTTGTCCGGGCGGACCTTGTGCGTGAGCGCGCGCAGGTCGCCGTCGTGGATGAGCCGGCCGCGGTCCACGATGATGACGCGCGGGCAGAGCTGGACCACGTCCTCCATGTAGTGGCTCGTGAGGACGACGGTCGCGCCGAACCGCTCGTTGTAGGACCGGACGAACTTCCGGACCGTCGCCTGCATGGAGACGTCGAGGCCGATGGTCGGCTCGTCCAGGAAGAGCACGCGCGGGCGGTGGAGGAGCGCCGCCGCGAGCTCGCACTTCATCCGCTCTCCGAGCGAGAGCTGGCGGGTCGGCTTGTCCACGAGGTCCCCGAGCTCGAGCAGCGTGACGAGCTCGTGGAGCGTCTCGTCGAACTGGCCGCGCGGGATCTCGTAGATCGCCCGGTTCATCGCGAACGTCTCCGCCGGCGGCAGGTCCCACAGGAGCTGCTGCTTCTGGCCCATGACGAGCGTGATCGCCTTCAGGAACTCGGTCTCGCGGCGCCGCGGCACGTGGCCGGCGACCAGGACGTCGCCCGAGGTGGGGTGGAGGAGCCCGGAGAGCATCTTCAGGGTGGTGGTCTTGCCCGCGCCGTTCGGGCCGAGGAAGCCGACCCGCTCCCCTTCACCGACGGAGAAGTCGATGCCGTCCACCGCGCGCACCGTGTCGTAGCTGCGCCGGAACACCGAGCGCAGCGCCGCGCCCAGGCCGGGCGGGCGCCGGTGGACCTGGTAGTGCTTGGTGAGCCCTCGGACGTCGATCACGGGGGGTGATCATAGTACGGCTGGACCGCCCTGCACGGGGCGGCCCGGGGCGTCGCGCCCGGCGCTACGATGCGGCATGGCCCAGAGGAAGCGACCGGTCACGAAGAGCGGGCGGCCGCGCGCCCGGAAGGGCGTGAAGCTGAAGCCGACCGAGCTCACCCCTCCGCAGCTCGTCCTCGCGGAGCGCCCGCCGGAGCTCGAGGAGCTCGCCCGCCAGGTGGAGGCCGACGGCGGCGCGGTGCTCGCGAGCTACCGCGAGCCGCTCGGCGGCAACCCGCTGCTGTTCGTGGCGCTCCCGGTCGAGAAGGTCGACCGGACCCCGTTCCAGCGCGACGTCTCGGACGCGCACGTGCGGAAGCTCACCGTCGCGATGGACAAGACGAAGCGGTACCTCGACCCGATCGTCGCCATCCGCGAGGGGGACGGCTACCTCACGCCGAACGGGGGCCACCGGCTCACCGCGCTGAAGGAGCTCGGCGCGAGGAGCGTCCTCGCGCTCCTCGTCCCGGAGAAGGCGGTCGCCTACCAGATCCTCGCGCTCAACATCGAGAAGGCCCACAACCTGCGGGAGAAGGCGCTCGAGGTGGTGCGGATGTACCGCGACCTCGCGGGCTCGCTCGACCCGCGCGAGGCCGAGATGGCCCTCGAGTTCGAGGAGGCCGGGCTCGCGACGCTCGGCTTCGCCTACGAGAAGCGGCCGCGCCTCTCCGGCGGCGCCTACGCCCCGATCCTCCGCAAGGTGGACGCGTTCGCGGAGGAGCGGCTCTCGAAGGCGCTCCCCGAGCGCGAGCGCCGGGCCGACGTCGTCCTCGCCTTCGACGACGCGGTGGCGGAGGCGGTGGCGCGCCTGAAGGAGCGCGGGTTCGACTCGCCCTACCTGAAGGCGTTCGTCGTGGCGCGGGTGAACCCGCTGCGGTTCGTGAAGGGCGCGCCCCCGGCGTTCGACGCGCTGTTCGAGCAGATGACGAAGCGGGCGCGCGGGATGGACCCGGGGAAGATCCGCGGAGAGGACGTCGCGCGGAGCGGCGGCGCGCCCGAGGCGGAGTGACGCCTGCTACCTGCGCGCCGGCTTCGAGTCGGACCGGGCGAGGACGAGCCGCCTCTCGAGCTCGCCGCCGATCCGGGCGAGGGTCGCCTCGTCGACGTGGCCCTCCGCGTACGGGAAGAGCTCGCGCTCCTCCCAGCGGACGTGCCGCTCGAGCAGGTCCGCGAACGCGCCCAGGTGCGCGCGCAGGTCGGTGGGGCGGGCCGTGCGCGCGAGCTCGAGCAGGCGGGTCATCTCGGCGTGCTCGCCGCGCAGCCGCGTCATGTCCGGGTCCTGGATGAGGCGGTCGAGCAGCTCCTCCTCGGCCCGCGCGTGCGGGCGGAAGAGCTGCTCCTCGAACTTGCGCGCGAGCTGGAGGAGCCCCGGCAGGTCCTTCGGCGCGCCGGCGGACTCCGCGTGCCCGGCGAGCCCCTTCTTCAGCTGGAACGCGACCAGGAGCGCCTGGTGGTGTTCGCTCGAGAGCGGCTTCAGCTCGCGGGAGCGCTTCATGACCCGATGCTTGTCCAGGCAGGGGGGGCGGCGCAAGGACCAGGCCCGCCCGCCGGCGGACCCCGCCCGGTGGGGGACGGCCGTCGCGAGGCTTGACGCCGTGCGCCATGCCCCATAGATCGATGTGAGCAATCCGACCGATTCCCGAATCAGGGAGCGAGCCCCATGTCCACGAACGGTTCCATTCCGGCGGGTCGCCGCGCCGCGGTCGTCGCCGGCCTGCGCACCCCCTTCGTCAAGGCGGGGACCGAGTTCAGGGACCTGTCCGCGGTCGACCTCGGCGCGCTCGTCGTGAACGAGCTCGTCGTCCGCAGCGGGATCGCCCCGAAGGAGTTCGACTCGGTCGTGTTCGGGCAGGTGATCCCGTCGCCGACCGTCACGCTCATCGGCCGCGAGATGGTGCTCCGGACGCAGCTCCCGCGCTCCGTGCAGGCGCACACCGTCGCGCGCGCCTGCGCGACCTCCATCCAGACCACCACCGACGCCGCCGACCAGATCCTGCTCGGCCACTCGGACTGCGCGATCTCCGGCGGCGCGGAGTCGGTGTCGGACGCGCCGATCTTCGCGTCGCGCCCGCTCGCGCAGGCGCTCGTCGAGGTCTCGCGGGCGAAGTCGCTCGCCGACCGGGTGAAGATCCTGTCGCGCCTGCGCCCGAAGGACCTCACGCCGGTGCCGCCGGCGCTGAAGGAGCCGACGACCGGCCTCACCATGGGCGACAGCGCCGAGATCATGGCGCAGAAGAACGGCATCTCCCGCGAGGCGCAGGACGACCTCGCCTGGAAGAGCCACTCGCGCGCGGCGGCGGCGTGGGACTCGGGGAAGTTCGACGGCGAGGTGATGCACGTGGCCGTGCCGCCCGACTACGACCGGGTCGCCGCGCGGGACAACATCGTCCGCAAGGATACGACGCCCGAGGCGCTCGCCCAGCTCCGGCCGGTGTTCGACCGGCGCTACGGGACCATCACCGCCGGCAACGCGTCGCCGCTCACCGACGGCGCCGCCGCCCTCGTCCTCGTGAGCGAGGAGAAGGCGAAGGCGCTCGGGCTCCGGCCGCTCGGGTTCGTCCGCTCGTACGCGTACGCCGCGCTCGACCCGCGCGACCAGCTCCTGCAGGGCCCGGCCTACGCGGCGCCGGTCGCGCTCGACCGCGCCGGGCTGAAGCTCGCGGACATGGACCTCGTCGACATGCACGAGGCCTTCGCGGCGCAGGTGCTCTCGAACCTGAAGGCGTTCGCGTCGCGCGAGTTCGCGGAGAAGCAGCTCGGGCGGGCGGAGCCCATCGGCGAGGTCGACCCCGCGCGCCTCAACGTGAACGGCGGGTCGATCGCGATCGGCCACCCGTTCGCCGCCACCGGCGCGCGCATGATCGTGCAGACGCTCCGCGAGCTCGACCGCCGCAAGGGGCAGTACGCCCTGCTCACGGTGTGCGCCGCCGGCGCGCTCGGCGCCGCGCTCGTCCTGGAGCGGGAGTGATGCCGGCCCCGACGGAGGGAACGACGATGAGGACGCACGAGGCGACCCGCGAGGCGCTGCGCTTCTTCCGCGTGGAGATCGAGGGCGGGGTCGCGACGCTCCTCGTGGACGATCCCGGGGAGCGGGTGAACACGATCCACCCGGAGCTCATGCTCGAGTTCGTCCGGCTCCTCGACGTCCTCGAGGGCGACGCGACGGTGAAGGCGCTCGTGCTCGCGAGCGGCAAGGCCGACGGCTTCGTCGCGGGCGCGAAGATCGAGCTGATGCAGACGGTGACCGAGGCCGCGCAGGCGGAGAAGCTCGCCCGCGACGGCCAGGCGGTCTTCGACCGGGTGGAGCGCTTCCCGAAGCCGATCGTCGCGGCGATCCACGGCGCGTGCCTCGGCGGCGGCTGCGAGTGGGCCCTCGCGTGCCGGTACCGCGTCGCGAGCGACGACCCGCGGACGCAGATCGGGCTCCCCGAGGTGCAGCTCGGCCTCATCCCGGCCGGCGGCGGGACCCAGCGGCTCCCGCGCCTCGTCGGCGTGCGCGCGGCCCTCGACATCATCCTCGCGGGCAAGTC
>JAHWYA010000590.1 GCA_020028115.1 Anaeromyxobacter sp. | reverse complement strand
CGGAGGTTCGGCTTCATGTGTTGTGCCTTCACCGGGAGTGTCTGGGAGCGTGGACGGGGCGGGCGGCTGCAGGACGCGGTCGCGCGGCGGGCGCACTGGGAGCGCCCGCCGCGCGAGCCCGCGAGGCTCAGCAGCCCGCGGCCTTCTTGAAGTAGGTGGCGACGTTCCGGTCGCCCTTCTTCTCGTACTTGCACTTGATCTCGTCGCCGACGGCGATCCGGTGATCCTTGAGCTTGTCGAGGGTCACCTTGTCCTCCACCGCGATCGCGACGAGCTGGCCACCCTTCGGGTCCTTCAGGACGGCGACCGCGGAGCTCCCGTCGCCGGACAGGTCGATCTTAGAGACGACGCCGAGCAGCTTCTCCTCGGCGAGCGCGGCGGACGCGGTGGCGAGGGTGAAGGCGACGGCGAGGGAAAGGGCGGCGGCGAGCTTCTTCATGTCGGGACTCCTTCGGTCGAGAGGCTGGGGGACTCGTTGCGGGACTGCGAGGTGGCGCGGCCGCGCCGCTCGACCCAGCCCGCGACCGTGAAGGCCACGAGCGCGAGCGCGACGACGAGCGCGGCGACGACCGCGGGGTGGACGTTGAGCCACCTGGAGAGCGTGAAGACTCCGAGCTTGCCGGAGGTGGGGAACGCGCCGAGCTTCGGCTCGACCTCGGCGTAGACGACCGAGCCGGCCACGACGCCGAGCACCGTCGCGAGGCCGTCGAGCTTGCCGGAGGCGGTCGCGACGAACGAGGTGCCCGGGCAGTAGCCGGACACGACGAAGCCGATCCCGAGGACCACCCCGCCCACGATCATGGGCCAGAGGAAGGTCGGGTAGTTGAACTGGACCGCCTCGAGGTCGAGCAACCCGGCGCCGGAGAGGACGACCGCCCCGACCATCGCGCTGGCGATGGCGGTGAACATCACCTTCAGCACGGTCAGGTCGGTGCCGTAGAACTGGCCGACGAGCTTCTGGGCGCGGCCGAAGCCGGCCCGCTCCATCACGAAGCCGAACGCGATCCCCACCCCGATCGCGACGGCGAGCCCGACGAGGCGCGGGGAGCCGGCGAGCGAGTCGAAGTCCGCGAGATACGAGAGCGGGAAGCTCATCGCCACTGCCTCCTCAGGAAGTACGCGGCGGCGTAGCCGCCCGCGAAGACGGAGAACATGAACGCCCAGGAGCCGACGGACTGCACGGCGCCGCCGGAGAGGGCCTGGCCCGAGGTGCAGCCGCGGGTGAGCTTCGCGGCGAACCCCATGAGCGCCCCGCCCGCGACCGCGAGCGCGAGCCGCCCGGCGGCCCCGAAGGTCGGTCCCTTCAGCACCTCGCGCCGGAGCCGGCCCGAGGTCCACGCGGCGAGCGCCCCGCCGACGAGCATCCCGAGCACCTCGAAGACGAGCCAGTCATCGAGCGGGTGGTGGTCCTCCATCGCCCCCGACATCGCGGGGACCGCGCTGGCGTGCGCGGGCGCGACGACGCTCGTCGCCCAGACGCCGACCCGGAAGCTCGCGCCGGAGGCGCCGAGCCCCCTGCCCATGACCAGGTAGGTCACGAGGAGGACGGCGCCGAGCGCCAGGCCGGCGACGTACGGGTTCCAGAACTTCTCGGGGTCTCGTTCCATCCAGGGCTCCTGCCGCGCCTCGTGGCCGGCCGTGTGACGTCACGGGTTCCGTTTGCGCGCCCCGTGCCTGAGCGGGACCCCGGGATTCCGGAGGCTTGGCGGCGTCGCGTCCGTGTTTCGAACCGTTTCACGTCGCAGCGGGTCTCACGGCGTGTCAGGAGGCGAGACGTGACGACAGCTGGGAACGAAGCGGCCGCCCGCCCGCCGCCGGCGACCGAGACCGACCGCATGTTCGCGGCGGTGAACGCCGCCTTCGGCTCGCTCGGGCGCGCGTGCATGGCGCTCGACCGCGACTTTCGCGTCCGGCACGCGTCCGACATGTTCGATGCGCTCCTCGGGCCGGGCACGGCGGCGCGGATCAAGGGGACGCCGGTGGAGTCCATCCTCGGCGCCGAGATGTTCGGCCCCCGCGGTCCGCTCCGCGAGGCGCTGCTCGCCGGCGAGACGCGCGAGGGCTGGCGGTCGGTCCTCCACGGAGAGGGGGCCGAGGCGCGGCTCATGTCCGTGTCGGCGGCGCCGCTCCAGCGCGACCGGTACGGCATCTGAGTCCACCGTGCTCATCACCGGCGAGAGCGGGACCGGCAAGGAGGTCACCGCCCGGATCATCCACGCGCACTCGCCCCGCTCCGCCGGTCCGTTCGTGGCGGTGAACGCGGCGGCGCTCCCCGGCGAGCTCCTCGAGAGCGAGCTGTTCGGCCACGTGCGTGGCGCGTTCACCGGTGCGGTGCGCGACCGGGTGGGCCGCTTCGAGGCGGCGAACCACGGCACCCTGTTCCTCGACGAGGTGGGCGACGTGCCGCTGCACCTCCAGGTGAAGCTGCTCCGGGTCCTCCAGGAGCACACCTACGAACGCGTCGGCGACAGCCAGTCCCGGCCGACGTCGGCGCGGATCATCGCAGCGACGAACCGGAACCTCCGGCGCGCGGTGGCGGAGGGGCTCTTCCGCGAGGACCTCTATTACCGGCTGCGGGTCTTCCCGATCGAGGTCCCGCCGCTCCGCGCCCGCCGGGAGGACGTCGAGCCCATCGCGCGGCTGCTCCTCTCCCGCGCCTGCGCGCGCACGGGGCGCGAGCTGCGGTTCTCCCCCGAGGCCGTGCGCGTCCTGCTCTCCTACTCGTGGCCGGGGAACGTCCGGGAGCTCGAGAACGCGCTCGAGTTCGCGGCCACGGTCGCGCGGGGGCAGACGGTCCAGCCCGAGGACTTCCCGCCGGAGATCCTCGCGGGCGCCGTCGCGGAAGGCCGAGAG
>JAHWYA010000117.1 GCA_020028115.1 Anaeromyxobacter sp. | reverse complement strand
CTCGCGATGGACACGGCGGCGCTCAAGGTGACGAACTCGCGCAACTCGTACGCCGATCAGTTCATGCTGTCCGCGAACTACTTCTTCTAGACCGGAGCGCGGGGTATCACCGGGGCCCTGGCCGACACGCGTCGGCCGGGGCCTCGCCGTTTTTGCAGGTCGCCGCCGGCGCCCTCCGGCGTCCCCGTCTCGACGCACCGCGGCGCCGGATCCCCCTCCCGGGATTCAGGCGCGTTGACTTCGCAGTCGAGCCCTCCGACCATCCGGGTTCCGCCTTCCGGCTTGCTTCACCCTACGTCATGGAGGTCGAGATGTCCTTCCGCCGAAGCGCCGCCGTCGCGCTGGCCGCCGCCGCGCTCGTCTCCGGGTGCAAGAAGGTCACGAAGGAGCCGCCGGTCCAGGAGATCGTGATCGCGGCGTTCAACTCGCCGGTCCTGCCCGGCAGCAGCACGCCCGCGCTGCCCACGCCGAACGACCTCGCACTGCAGGCGGCCGCGGCGATGCCCGCCAGCGCGCAGCGGTCGCTCCTCGCCGCCTTCGTGAACGCGGGCGGCTTCCCGAGCGACCAGGCGGTGGGGATCACCGTCCCGCTGAAGCGGATCGTCTTCGACGAGGCGACGAGCCGGTATGTCGTGGCGACGCCCCCGCTCGTCGATCCCGCCACTCTGACGACAGGTGGCGCCGCCGCGACCGTCGTGGTGATGAAGGTCGACGTCTCGCCGCCGGAGCTCGTGAACGTCGAGCCGGACATCGAGAACTGCACGGCGGGCCAGATCGCGATTCGCAAGGCGAAGGGCCCGTCCGGCAGCCGCGCCTGGGCGCCCGGTCGCTACGCCTTCGCGATCCGCGGCGGCATGCGCGGCGTGAAGACGACGACCGGCCAGACCGTCTCGCCGGACCAGGCCATCGCCCTCGTCGTGCCGAACCGCGACCTCTCGAACCCGGAGAACCGGCCGATCGGCTTCCCGCCGGAGCTCGCCGGGCCGGTCGACTCGGTGCGACGGGCGCTGTGGCTGCCCCTCGACTGGGGCGACGCGGGCGGCGTGTGGACCGCCGCTCCGTCCGGATCCATCGTGCCGGCGTTCATCGCCGTGTCGAGCATTATCCGGGCCGAGGAGGTCGTCTCGATCGCGACCTTCGAGGTCGCGCCGGCGATCCCGACCGCCCCCGTCGACTCCGCCTCCGGCATCGCGCCGCTCCCGATCGACCTCCTCCGCACGGGCCCCGGCGGAACGATCGCGCTCAACGCCGCGTTCGGCCCGGCGGCGCAAGGGCTCACGACCCTCGACGGCTTCTCGACGACCGCCATGATGTTCGCGCCGGTCACGGTGCCGGTGGACGCGAGCACGGTGGACGGCTCGACCGTCCACCTCTTCAAGCTCTCCGGCGGGACGGCGACGCTCCTCAAGGAGCTCCGCCAGGAGTTCGCGCGCGTGGGCTCGGGCGGCGACCCCTCCGGCGCCGCCTACGTCGCCGAGCCGACCCCCATCACCACGAGCCAGGGGATGCTCGTCGCTCCCGGCGTCCCGTGCGCCGCGGCCGGCGGCTGCTCGCTGCTCGTCGCGCTGCAGCCCGCCGTCGGCGTCGCCGTCCCCGCGCCGCTGCGGGGACCGCTCGGCAAGGACGAGATCCACCTGCCGCCGCTCGACGAGTTCGCGGACTACGCCGTCGTCATCACCACGTCGGTGAAGGACATGCTCGGGCGGCCGCTCCGGAAGTCGACGGTCGCGAAGATCCTCACCGACCCGGGCTTCGACCCCGTCGCGACCTCGAGCGTCGATGGCACCTCGCTCCTCGCCGGCATCCCGGACGCCACGGCGACCGCGCTGCGGCGGATGCGCGAGCAGCTCGTCCCGGTGCTCTCCGAGCTCCAGGCCGCCACCGGGAAGACCGCGGCGGACGTCGCCCTCGCCTACACCTTCCGGACGCAGGGCCGGATGACCTCGACGGCGCTCGCGCTCGTGAAGGCCCCGTACGACGGCCCGGTCGCGGTGGGCGTCAGCTCCGATCCCGACGCCGTCACGACGTTCACCCCGGCACAAGTCGCGGCCGCCTACGGCGTGAGCGAGACGGTCCTCACGGCCCCTGGCTCCATCGCGGAGCTCGCGGAGGTGAAGTTCCACTCGGTGAGCTGGCTCCTCGCGAGCCGGAACGAGGGCGCCTTCGATCCGGCGAACGCCACGACCGAGACGATCACCGCCCTCGTCACGATCCCGGACCCGTCGCTCGTCGCCGGGACCTGCCCGACGAGCTTCGATACCGTCACGTACACGCCCGTGGCGTACACCGCCTCGAAGTGCGCGCCGCTCGTCGTCTTCGAGCACGGGCTCACCTCGAGCAAGGCGGCGGTCCTGCCGCTCGCCGCGGCCCTCGCCGCCCGCGGGTTCGTCGTGGCCGCGATCGACCTCCCGATGCACGGCGAGCGGTCGTACTGCAGCGGGAGCGGCCCGAACGCCCAGGCCCTGGCCGACGCGATGTGCTGCCCGGCGGCGCTCTGCGGCGAGAAGAGCGTCTGCGCCTTCAAGTCGAACCTCAGGACACCGGGCGTCGACCTGGACGCCGGCGGAGAGATCCAGGTCGGCATGTGCGAGCTCGAGTCGGCTCCCGGCGTGCGCGGCCGGATGCTCGACCACCGGTTCGACAGCGACACGACGCCGTCTCCGAAGGGGACCGCCTTCGCCTCCGCGAACCGGCTCATCTCGCTCAACTTCTTCCGGGTCCGCGATGCGCTCCGCCAGGACGTGATCGACGTGTCCGCGCTCGTGAAGGCCCTCGCGCCGGTCGGCAAGTCGTCGGACGCGTTCGCCGCGCACCTCGAGTCGACGCACGGGATCGCCGTCGACTTCTCGAAGGTCTACTGGGTCGGCCACTCCGGCGGCGTCTTCGCCGGGACCGCGTCCCTCGCCGCGAACCCGCGCATCACGCGCGCGGTGGCGTACGCGGGCGGCGCGACGGCGATCGACGTGTTCGCGAACCCGGAGTCGCACTTCAACGCCGCGCTCGTCGACCTGCTCGGCGGCGCCGGGATCGCGCCGGGCACGCCCGACTACCTCAAGTTCCTCCAGATCGGGAAGTGGATCCTCGACCCGGCCGACCCGGCGAACTTCGCGAGGTACGTGGTCCCTGGCGGCCTGTTCACGGCCTTCGCCGTCCCGCCCCTCGACCCGGACCTCGTGGCGCTGTGGCCGTCGCAGCCGGCGCGCGAGGTCCTCACCCAGCTCTCGATCTGCGACGGCACCGTCCCGAACGCGCAGAACACGCTGCTGTCGGCGCTGCTCGGGCTGCCCGTGCCGGCGCCGCCCACGACGACGACGGGGCGCGTGCAGTGGTTCTCGCAGACGGGCGCGGGCACCTGCCCGGGCGACCAGGTCAGCCACTCGAACATCATCGACTTCGCGACCCCGTCGCTCACGCAGCAGGCCCAGACGGCCATCGGGTCCTTCCTCGCGACCCCGGCGAACGTCGCCACCCCCGTCACGCCGTAAGGAGCCGACCATGCGCACGAAGATCGTCCTCCTCGCCGCCGCGCTCCTCCCCGCCGCCGCCCTCGCGAACGGCTACGACGTCCCGAACGTCTCGCCCCGGGACCTCGCGCTCGTCGAGTCGGCCACCGCCGCGCAGAACGACGCCGGCGCGGTCTACGGCAACCCCGCCGCCCTCTCGCGCGTGCGTGGCCTGTCGCTCTCCCTCGCCGGATCGTTCCTCGACCTCAGGACGAAGTGGAGCGCGCCGGCGGGCTCCGCGATGGCGGGCTCGCCCGACGCCTCCACGAAGTTCAAGCCGGTCCCGCCGGTGGCGCTCTTCGCCGCCTATGGCCTCGAGGTCGCGGGCCGGGGCGTGGGCTTCGGCGTCGGCATGAACGTGCCGGGGGGCGGGAACGTCTTCTGGAACGAGGACTGGGCCGGCCGGGGCCGGATCGTCACGGTCGACCGGAAGGTGTACGGGTTCTACCTGACGGGCGGCGTCGAGGTGCTCCCCGGCCTGCGCGCCGGCGGCGGGCTCGTCTACTACTACACGACCGAATACCTGAAGATCGGCGTCCAGCCGTTCGCAGAAGGGTACGGCGAGCTGTCGACGAAGGGCGGCGCGCCGTCGTACGACCTCTCCCTCGAGTGGACGCCGCTGCTCGCCGGACAGCCCCTCACCTTCGGGCTCGACTACAAGCACAAGGCCACCCAGCCGCTGAAGGGCGACGGGAACTTCGTGGTCCCGGACGCGCTGCTCGCGCCCGGCTCGAAGCCCCCGCCCATCGACCAGGGCGTCACGCACGACCTCACGTTCCCGAACCTCCTCAACCTCGGCGTCGCGTACCGCCCGCCGGTCCGGGGGCTCCAGCTCACCGGCGTCTACACGTTCACCCGCTACAGCGTGTACACGTCGGACACGTTCGTCGGCGACAAGGGCACGACCATCGACGTGCCACGGAACTACGGGAATGGGCACACCTTCCGCGTCGGCGCCGAGTACGAGACGACGCCGCGCCTCACGCTGCGGGGCGGGCTCCTCCGCGATCTCTCCGGGCTCGAGACCGACACCTACTCGCCGACGCTCCCCGACGGGAACTGCTGGGCGGGCGCGGTCGGCGCGGCGTGGAAGCTCGCCCCGGACCTCACCTTGGCGGGGACGTTCTTCTACGCGCTCCTCGACCAGGTGAAGTCCACCGGGTCGACCGCGATGCCGGGCGTCTACGACTCGAGCGTCTACATCGTCTCGCTCGGCGTGAACTGGCGGACTGACCTCGTCGCCGCGAAGTAGCGCGCGCCACCCTCCGCGGAGCCGTCCCGCGTCAGGCCGACTCGGGCTCCGGCTCCTCGTTGTACTTCTTCGCCGCGCGGTCGCCGAGCGCGGTGAGGATCGAGCGGGCGAGGCCGCGCCGGAAGATCTCGCCCGGCAGCGGCATCGACTCGCGCGCCCCCTCGTCGGCGAGCGGCAGGAGCCGGTTCACGACGCCGAGCGCGCGCACGACGCCGCCCGGGGCGAGGGCGTGCGCGAGCCGGAGCAGCTTCGCCGGCGTCCCCACCACGACGAAGCGCTCGCCGTACTCGATGGCGTGCGCGATGCGCCGCGCCGCCCGCTCCGCCGAGACGGTGAGGAGCGGCAGCGACGCCGCCAGCGAGAACACGCTCGCCTCGGCGTAGCGCCTCCCCTTCACGAGCGCGTGGCCGAACGAGCCCGTGCGCATGAGCCCCGGCACCACCGTCACGACCGCGATCCCGTGGCGCGCCTGCTCCGCGCCCATCGCCTCGGACCAGCCGCGGAGCGCGAACTTCGCCGCGTCGTACGGCGCGAGGTGCGGGATCCCGACCGCGGCGCCGATGGACGTGACGTTCACGATCGTGCCGCGGCGGCGCGCCCGCATCCGGGGGAGGACCGCCTCCGCGCCGTGCAGCGCCCCCCAGAAGAGGACGTCCATCGCGCGCCGGTAGTCGTCGAGCGTGAACGCCTCCGACGGCCCGACCTGGATGATCCCGGCGTTGTTCACGAGGATGTCGATCGGGCCGATGTTCTCCTCGACGTCGGCGACGAGGCCCGCCATGCCCTCGGCGTCGGTGACGTCCACCGGGAGCGCCGTCGCGTCGATGCCCTCGGACACCAGGGCCGCGCGCGCCCGCTCGAGCTCCTCCTCGTCGCGCGCGCAGATGACCACCCGCACGCCGCGCCGCCCGAGCTCGCGCGAGAGCACGAGCCCGAGCCCGCGGGACCCGCCGGTCACGAGCGCGACCTTGCCGCGGAGCTCGATGCGGCCGAGGCGGCGGACGAGCGCCCAGGCGCCCCCCGCCGCCAGGCCGACCACGAATGCGAGCTCGCTCCGGCGCACGTGCGACCTCCGACGCGACAACGTGGTCACGCGCCGTGCAGGGCGCCGCGGGCCGCCACCGGCGCCGCGGCCGGGCGCTCGAGCAGGTGCTCGACCAGCGTCCGGACGAACGTCTGGCGCCTCGCCCGGAAGCCCGCGATCGAGGAGGGCAGGCCGAGGTGCCACTCGACGAGCGCCTCCGGCCCGTTCCAGCCCGCCATCGCGCGCATCGCCTCGGTGCCGGAGAAGCGCGGGTTCACCTCGAAGACGACGAGGTCCGCGCCCACGAGCCGCCCCTGCACGTTGAGCGGGCCGCGCGACCCGAGCGAGGACGCGAGCCGCTCCGCCTGCTCCCGGACGTCCGGGAAGTCG
>JAHWYA010000116.1 GCA_020028115.1 Anaeromyxobacter sp. | reverse complement strand
GGCGGGGCGTACCGCTTCTAGCAGCACCGCTCCGAGGGGCAGGGGGATCCAGGGGCCCCGGCGGCGACGCCGGGGCCCTTCTTCTCACTTCGAGTCGCCGAGGATGACCGGCAGGCCGCCCTTCCCGCCGCCGACGATCACGACCTTCGCGTTCGGGCTCTCCGCGAGCCGGGCGGTCGCCTCGATCCCCTTGAATTGCAGGTACTCCTGGGTGAGCCCCTGGCGGACGATCGTCTGGTACTTCGAGATGCCCTCCGCCTCGATGAGCTTGCGCTGCGCCTCCTGGCGCTCCCGGTCGAGCGTGAAGCGCATCTTCTGGGCGCGCTGCTCCTCTGCGAGCTTGTCCGCGATCGCGGTCTTGATCATCTCCGGGAGGTCCACGTCCCGCACGAGGACCACCTCGACGACGACGTGCTTCCCCTCGAGCGCGCGCAGCACCTCCTCGTAGATCTGCCGCTCGATCTCCTCGCGCTTCGTCGAGTAGATCTCCTCCGGCTGGTAGCGGCCGAAGACCTTGCGCGCCTCGGACCGCACCACCGGGCCGATGACCTTCTGGTCGTAGTCCGGGCCGATCTCCGTCTGGAGCTGGTAGAGCTCGTCGATCTTCGGCCGGTAGCGGACGCTCGTGTCGACCCGCAGCGTGAGCCCGTTCGAGGTGAGCACCACGAGCGCCTCCTTCATCTCGTGGACGCGCGCGTCGTACGGGATGACGTGGTTCCAGATCGGGATGAAGTGCATCCCCTCCCCGAGCACCTGCTTGCTCGTGCCTCCGCCGAGCGTCTTGAAGACGATCCCGCGGTGTCCCGACGGGACGGTGGGGCAGCGGCAGCCCGGCAGGAACGGGGCGGCGAGGAGGCACAGGACGAGGGCGCGGCGCATCGGTGGACCTCCGGGGGTGGGACGACGCACGGAGCCTAGCGCCCTCACCGCCCGCGGTCGACGACAGAGAACGGCCGCTCGCCCTTGAACACCCGGAAGAGCACGTAGAGCGCGGGGAACAGGAGCACCGCCCCCGCCGCGAGCGCGACGAGGAGCGCGACCTGCGTGGCCCGCGGCGCGCTGGCGCCCGCGAGGGTGACGTCCGGCACGACGAGGTACGGGTACTGCGAGGCGCCCCACCCGGCGACCACGAGCGCGACCTGCACGACGGCGGCGCCGCGCGCGGCCCGGACGCGGCGGGCGAGGAGCAGCGCGAACGCGAGGACGGCGGCGGCGCCGGTCGCGACGTGGAACGGGAGCGACCACGCGCGGCGGGCGAGCCCCTCGAAGACGATCGGCGCCTCGCGGGCGGAGAGCGCGCCGGAGAGCGCCGCGCAGAGGAACACCGCGGCCCCCGCCGCGACGGCGCGGCGCCGGAAGTCGTCGCGCAGGGCGCCCTCCGCCTCGACCGCGAGGTAGGTCGCGGCGAGGAACGCGAAGAGCGACGCCGCGAGCAGGCCGGTCGCGAGCGGGAACGGCGCGACCCAGACCCAGGGCTCCGCTCCCTGCGCGGCGACCCGCAGCCGCCCCGACGCGAGGGCGCCCACCACCGTGCCGAGGAAGACGGGGCCGAGGGTGGACGACGCGGAGAAGACGAGCCCCCAGCGCGCCTGGGCGCGGTCGCCCGGCCGCTCGTAGGCGCGGAACGTGAACGCCGCGCCGCGGAGCACGATCCCGAGGAGGAGCAGCACGAGCGGAACGAAGAGCGCGATGCAGATCGCCGAGAACGCGGCGGGGAACGCGGTGAACAGCACGACCACGACGAGGATCAGCCAGACGTGGTTCGCCTCCCAGATCGGGCCGATGGCGCGCTCGACGAGCGCGCGCTGCTCGGCCTTGCGCGGCCCGGAGGCGAGGAGGTCCCAGATGCCGCCGCCGAAGTCCGCGCCGCCGAGCAGCGCGTACAGGATCAGCGCCGCGAGGACGACGCCGCCGAGGAGGTCGGCCGGGGTCACGCGCCGCCCTCCGCGTCGCCCGCGGCGGGGGTCGCGGCGATCTGCCGGTAGAGGAGGATCGCCGTCACCGCGCCGAGGAGGACGTAGACCGCGACGAACAGGACGAGCGGCACGCCGAGCCGCCCGACCGGCGTCACCGACGCCGCGGTCGTCAGGATCCCTCGCACGGTGAAGGGCTGGCGCCCCCACTCCGTGACGAGCCACCCCGCCTCGAGCGCGACGAAGCCCGCCGGACCCGCCGCCACGATCGCGCGGAGGAAGCCGCGCGGCCAGGGCCGGCGCCGGAGCGCGAGCCAGGCGGCGGCGAGCGAGAGCGCCGCGAGCAGGGAGCCGAGCGCGACCATCACCTGGAAGGCGAGGTGCACGCGGCGCGTGGGCGGCCAGAGCTCGCGCGGGAAGTCGAGGAGCCCCTTCACCTCCGCGTCCGGATCGTGGAACGCGAGCAGCGAGAGCCCCCTCGGGAGCTCGAGCGCGCCGCGGGTCACGCCGGCGTCCGGGTCGGGGAGCCCGCCGAGCCGGAGCGGCGCGCCGCGCTCCGTCCGGAACTGCCCCTCGAGCGCGGCGAGCTTGAGCGGCTGCGTCCGCGCGACCTGCCGGGCGGAGAGGTCGCCGGACAGCGGCTGCAGGAGCGCGGCGGCGCCGCCGACGGCGAGCGCGAGGCCGAGGGCGGAGCGGTCGAGCGCCGAGCCGGGCCGCCGCAGCAGCCGCGCGGCGTGGATCCCGGCGACGGCGAACCCGGTCGCGACGTAGGAGGAGAGGAGGACGTGCACGACCTCGTGCTCCCACCCGTCCGGGAACATGGCGGCGAGGGGCCGGACGCCCGTCGCCGCCCCGCCCGCGCCGAGCTCGAAGCCCCCTGGGACGTTCATCCAGGCGTTCGCGAGCGTGACGAAGAACGCCGAGGCCGCGCCGCTCGCCGCGACGACGACGCCGCTCGCGAGGTGGAGCCGCGGCCCGACCCTCCCCCAGCCGTAGAGGTAGATGCCGAGGAAGATCGCCTCGGCGAAGAACGCGAACCCCTCGAGCGAGAAGGGCAGCCCGATGATCGGCCCGGCGAAGTCCATGAACCTCGGCCAGAGGAGCCCGAGCTCGAACGAGATCACGGTCCCGGAGACCGCGCCGACCGCGAACAGGATGGCGGCGCCCTTCGCCCAGCGCCGCGCGAGGTCGAGCTGGACGGGGTCCCCGGTCCGCCGCCAGCGCCACTCGGCGAGCACCATGAGGAGCGGCATCGCGACGCCTACCGCCGCGAAGACGATGTGGAACGCGAGCGAGAGGCCGAAGAGCCACCGGGCCGCCAGGAGGTCGGGCACGGGCGGACCATACGTCCGTGCCGGAGGCGTGGCTTGGTCCCGGACGGGCGGCGTCACCACATTGTCGGCTCGGGAGGACCGACATGGAATACGAAGATCGTGCGACGGAGAGCGTGGAGCGTCGGACGGCGAAGGTGCCTTCCCTCGCCTTCCTGGGGCTCGCGGTGGGAGCGATGGCGGCGTCGGCGGCGCTCGTGCTGACCGGCCGCGTGAAGCTCGGGAACTTCGTCGGGCAGTGGGCGCCCACGATCCTGATCATGGGGCTCTACAACAAGCTCGCGAAGGAGGTCGCGGTCCCGAAGCGCGACCTCGCGGAGGCGGGGGCCGGCATCTAGGCGCATCCAGCGCACACGCGGCGCCGCTCCGCGCTTCCGCCGGCGAGGCCGGCGGCGCCGGCCGAAATTGACACCCGGGAAATCCGGGCAGTAACCTCCCTGGGTTGCTTCCCCTCGGAGGTTCGATGCGTCGTCTGGCGCTCATGGCTGCCGCCGTCCTCGCCGTCGCCGCGGCTCCCTCCGCGCGCGCGGAGCCGCTCGACCTCGATCTGTCCCGGCTCGGCGCGCCGGATCCGGACGTGTGGTCGACCATCGGTTTCAGGGCCAGCTCCCCGCTGACCCCTGAGCAGGCGGTCCAGTATGCGAAGGACGCGCGCCAGCGGTTCGCGATCCTCTCGACGGACCTCGCGCTCGCGCTGTCGTCGGCGGTGCTCCACCCCGCCTCGACGACCGGCCACACCGGCTTCGCCGTCGACCTCGAGGTGGCGACGATGGCGGTCCATCCGGACCCCATCGGCGACTCGAGCGTCGCGGCGCTCGGGTTCGGGAACAAGCCATGGGCGAACGAGGGGAAGGCGCCGAGCGCCCTCTACATGCCGTCCGTCCACGTCCGGAAGGCGTTCCCCTGGAGCCTCGAGTTCGGCGGCCGCCTCGTCTACCTCACCGCGTCGAACTACTTCGCGGCGCAGGGCGAGGGGAAGTGGGCCATCAACGAGGGCTTCGACTACATCCCCGACGTCGCCGTGCGCGGCGCCTACACGCGGCTCTTCGGGGTGAAGGACCTCTCGCTCTCCGCGACCGACCTCGACTTCATGATCTCGAAGCGGTGGGGGCTCATGGGCGTGACGAGCCTCACGCCGTACCTCGTCGCGCGGTTCACCTACGTCTCGGCCTCGACCGGCCGCATCGAGTTCGCGCCGAGCCTCGGGGCACCCGAGGAGACGCAGGGCTCGTTCCCTGGCTTCAGCGCCGGCTTCTACCGGACGACGCTCGGAGTGCGCTTCACCGCCTACTCCGTCGCGCTCGGCCTCGAGGGGACCTACTTCGGCGGGGCGAAGATGACCGCGAAGCACTACGAGGGCGTGAAGATCGCGTCCTCGTTCGGCGGCGCGGCGAAGCTCGGCTGGGAATGGTAACGGGCCGCTAGGGTTCGAGCGCCGCGCGGATCGCCGCCGGCACGTTCGTGATGACCGCGGTCGCGCCCGCGCGCGCGAGCCGCGCCGCCTCGGCGGGCTCGTCGACCGTCCAGACGTTGACGCCGAGGCCGCGCGCCGCCCAGGCGCGCACGCGCGCGTCCGTCGCGAGGACGCGATCGGGGTGGACGGCGGCCGGCCGGAGCGACCGGATGCCGAGCCAGGTCCGGAGCCGCCACGCGCGCCGGTCGTCGAACAGGAGCCCCGTCGCGACCTTGGGCGAGGCGAGGCGGAACGCCGCGACGAGCCGCCAGTCGAACGACGAGACGACGACGCGCCCGCCCGCGCCGGCGCGCCAGACGACGTCGGCGGCGGCCTTCGCGAGCGCGAGGTCGCCGCCGCGGCTCTTCAGCTCCACGTTCACGACCGCGTCCGGCAGCGCCTCGAGCACCTCCGAGAGGAGCGGGATCCGCTCCCCGCGCCAGCGCGCCCCCTTCCAGGCGCCGACGTCCACCGCCCGGAGCGCGTCGAGGCTCGAGGCGGGGACGCGGAGCGGGCTCCCCCCGACGCGCACGAGGTCCTCGTCGTGGGCGACGACCACCTCGCCGGACGCGCAGCGCCAGACGTCCAGCTCGACCCCGTCGGCGCCCTGCGCCATCGCGAGCCGGAAGGCGGCGAGGGTGTTCTCGGGGGCCTCGGCGCTCGCCCCGCGGTGGCCCAGGACGAGCGTCCGCCCTCCCGGTCCGGCCGCGGCGTCATGACTGCTCGTCATCCGTGCCTCCCCCCGCTATCCTACGCGCGCATGCCGTCGCTGAACGACCTCGCCGTCGCCGCGTTCATCACGCTGCTCGTCTTCGGCGGGATCTACGTGCCGCGCGTGGGCGACGCCATCGGCCGCTTCGTCCGCCGCCGCCGCGGGTACCGCGACGACGATCGCGCCGGTCCGGGCGACGCGAGCTAGCCACCGCGCCCGTCCGCGATCCGCGCCGCCACCGCCCGCACGAGCGGGTGGAGCACCCCGTCGCGCGAGACGTCGCGGAGGTCCTGCGTCCCGAGCCCGCCGAGGAGCTTCAGGGCGAGCTCGGTCTCGACGAACGGGTTCCGGACGAGCGCGAGCGCCACCGCCGGCCGCGTGCGCCAGCGCCGCTCCTCGAAGACGCAGCGCAGCGTGGCGGGCCGGCAGGGGCGCCGCGAGGCGATCCGCACGACGAACGGCTCGGTGAGCTGGGCGTTCCGCAGGAGCTCCCGCACGACGACCGGATCGCCCTCCGCGGCGAGGCGGGCGAGGAGATCCGGGTCGCGCTGCGCGCGGGCGAACGCCTTCTTGTGGCCGAGGGTGAGGTGCGCGAGGCGCGCGTCGGCCTTGTCGCGCGGCTCCCGCCACTCGCGCCGGGCGGCGGCGCGACGAGGAGCGCCGCGACCTCGGCCGCGCCGGCGTCGATCGCCGCGGCGTAGACGTCCGCGAGCCACGGGTACGGCAGCGGCCCGCCGCCGCCCAGGAGGGCCTGCCCCGCCGCCGCGAGCGCGATCCG
>JAHWYA010000115.1 GCA_020028115.1 Anaeromyxobacter sp. | reverse complement strand
ACCGGCCCGCCTGGAACGCGGTGTTCGCCATCTCGAGCGGCGTGGCGTTCGGGCTCGGCGCCGCCCTCGCGGCGCCGCTCGCCGCGCTCCTCCCGGAGACGGCCGCCGTCGCCGGGCCGCTCACCGCCGCCTTCGTCGCGAGCGCCGCGCTCCGCGCGGTCGCGGTGGGGCTCGTGCTCCGCCTCGACGTGGGCGCCCGTCCCTAAACTCGCGCCGCGCGCCCGGCGGTGGCACGCTGCGAGGCGATGGCGGACGAAGCGACGCTCCCCCCGGAGGCCGAGCGGTTCCTCACCCACCTCGAGGTGGAGCGCCGCGCCTCGCCCCACACCCGCCGCGCCTACCGCGCCGACCTCGCCCAGTACGCGGCCTTCCTCGCGAGCGAGGGCGCGGCGCTCGTCCCGTCCTCCCCCGCGCTCGTGCGCGCGTTCGCCGCCCGCGCCGCCGCGTCCGCGGGGGCGACGAGCCTCGGCCGCAAGCTCTCCGCGCTCCGCTCGTTCTACGGCTTCCTCGTCCGCGAGGGGCTCGCGCCCGGGAACCCCGCGCGCGCGGTGACGAGCCCGCGCCGGCCGAAGCGGTTGCCGCAGGTCCTGCCGGAGGAGGAGGCCGCTGCGCTCGTCGAGGCGCCGCCCGCGAGCGACGGCCCGCTCGCGCTCCGCGACCGCGCCTTCCTCGAGCTGCTCTACGCGAGCGGCCTGCGCGTCTCCGAGCTCACCGGGCTCGACGTCGGCGACCTCGACCTCGCGCAGGGGCTCGTGCGGGTTCTCGGCAAGCGCCGCAAGGAGCGGATCGTGCCGTTCGGGGCGGCCGCGGCGGACGCCCTGCGGCGCTGGCTCGCGGACGGGCGCCCCGCGCTGGCCGCGGCGTCACCTCGCGCCGCGCCCGGCGCGCTCTTCCTGAACCACCGCGGCGGGCGGCTCACCGCGCGTTCGGTCGCCCGGAGGATCGAGCGGTGGGTGCTCGCCGCGGGCCTCTCGCGCCACGTGCACCCGCACGTGCTGCGCCACTCTTTCGCGACCCACCTCCTCGGCAACGGGGCCGACCTCCGCGGGATCCAGGAGCTGCTCGGGCACGCCTCGCTCTCGACGACGCAGCGGTACACCCACCTCGACTGGAAGCGGCTCGCCGAGGTGTACGACCGCGCGCACCCGCGCGCGAAGGGCTAGGTCCGCGACGGCGAGCGCGGGGGCGACGGCGCGAAGGCCGTTGCCCGATCCGCCGCGCCGCGCTACCCATCCCTGCATGACGAAGGGGCTCCACGGGACGACCGTGCTCTGCGTCCGCCGCGACGGGAAGGTCGCGATGGCGAGCGACGGCCAGGTGACGCTCGACAAGACGGTGATGAAGGCGACCGCCCGCAAGGTCCGCCGGCTCGCGGAGGGGACCGTCCTCGCGGGCTTCGCCGGCGCGACCGCGGACGCCTTCCAGCTCTTCGAGCTGTTCGAGAAGAAGCTGAAGGAGCACGCGCGCTCCCTGCCGCGCGCGGCGGTGGAGCTCGCCAAGCAGTGGCGGACCGACCGGCTGCTGCGCCGGCTCGAGGCGCTCCTCGTCGTCGCGGACCGGGAGCACGTCCTCGTCCTCTCCGGCGCGGGGGACGTGATCGAGCCCGACCAGGTGGCGGGCGGCGGGGTGGTCGCGATCGGCTCGGGCGGCCCGTACGCCCTCGCCGCGGCCCGGGCGCTGCTCTCGCACTCGAGCCTCGGCGCGCGGCAGATCGCGGAGGAGTCGCTCCGCATCGCCGCCGACATCTGCATCTACACGAACGCGAACCTCACCATCGAGGAGCTTTAGGTGGCCGCGAACGCGCAGGACCTCTCGCCGAAGGAGATCGTGGCGGAGCTGGACCGCTGGGTCGTCGGGCAGTCGAAGGCGAAGCGCGCGGTCGCGATCGCGCTCCGGAACCGCTGGCGCCGGCAGAAGGTCGCCCCGGAGCTCAAGGAGGACATCCTCCCGAAGAACATCGTGATGATCGGCCCGACCGGCGTCGGGAAGACCGAGATCGCGCGGCGGCTCGCGAAGCTCGCCGGCGCGCCGTTCGTGAAGGTGGAGGCCTCGAAGTTCACCGAGGTCGGCTACGTCGGCCGCGACGTCGACTCGATGATCCGCGACCTCGTCGAGGCGGCGGTGAAGCTCGTGAAGGAGGAGGAGACCGACAAGCTGAAGGAGCGCGCGCGGGAGGCGGCGGAGGAGAAGGTCCTCGACGCGCTCGGCTACGGCTCCGGGCTCGGCCTCGGGTTCCGGACCGCGGTGGCGCGCGTCCGCGGGGAGGGGGAGGGCGAGGCCCCCGCCGGCGCCGGCTCGCGGGAGAAGGCGCGCGCGCAGCTCCGCGCCGGCACGCTCGACGACGACCAGGTCGAGGTGGAGCTCCAGGAGAAGCCGGCGATGCCGGCGATGCCGTTCATGGGGCCGGGCATGGAGGACATGGCCCAGGGGCTCCAGGACATGATGCAGACCCTCGGCAACAACCCGATCGTCAACATGCTCGGCGGCGGCGCGAAGAAGCGGAAGCGCCGCAT
The DNA here is from genome assembly GCA_020028115.1 of Anaeromyxobacter sp. Taxonomy (GTDB): domain Bacteria; phylum Myxococcota; class Myxococcia; order Myxococcales; family Anaeromyxobacteraceae; genus Anaeromyxobacter. The sequence goes on along the minus strand of JAHWYA010000115.1, from coordinate 3,730 downwards.
GAAGGTGAAGGAGGCGGTCGACGCGCTCACGCAGGAGGAGGCGTCGCGGATGGTCGACATGGAGCGGGTCGTGCGCGAGGCGCTCGACCGCGCCCAGAACGCCGGCATCGTGTTCATCGACGAGATCGACAAGATCGCCGGGCGCGACGGCGGCGGCCACGGGCCCGACGTGTCGCGCGGCGGCGTGCAGCGCGACCTGCTCCCGATCGTCGAGGGCTCGAACGTCACCACGAAGTACGGGGTCGTGAAGACGGACCACGTGCTCTTCATCGCGGCGGGCGCCTTCCACGTGGCGAAGCCGTCGGACCTCATCCCCGAGCTGCAGGGCCGCTTCCCGATCCGGGTGGAGCTCGAGCCGCTCTCGCGCGACGACCTCGTCCGGATCCTGAAGGAGCCGCGCTCGTCGCTGGTGCGCCAGTACACCGCCCTCCTCGCGACGGAGGGCGTCGACGTGCAGTTCCGGGACGAGGCGATCGCCGAGGTGGCGCGCATCGCCGCCGAGGTGAACGAGCGGATGGAGAACATCGGCGCGCGGCGGCTCCACACGATCATGGAGCGGCTCCTCGACGAGCTCTCCTTCGACGCGGACGCCCTGCGCGGGCAGCGGATCGTGGTGGACGCCGCCTACGTGCGGACCCGCCTCGAGGGCGTCGCCGCGGACGAGGACCTGTCGCGGTACATCCTCTGAGCGGGGGGACACTCGCTCTGCGGGGCCTGCGGCCCGCGGAGCTCGCGCCCCCCGATTCTGTCTGCCGGATTCGCGCGCGCCGCCGTGCTATAAGCGCGAGGATGACCGGCAACAGCGCGTGGGCCGAGCGCGCGCAGAAGGCGCTCACCCCCAACTACCGCCAGCAGCCCGTCGCGCTCGTGCGCGGCGAGGGCACGCGCGTGTGGGACGCCGACGGCAAGGAGTACCTCGACTTCCTCGGCGGCGTGGCGGTCAACGTGCTCGGCCACTGCCACCCCGCGCTCGTCCGCGCGCTCGAGGAGCAGGCGCGCACGCTCTGGCACGTCTCGAACCACTACTTCATCCCGCGGCAGGTCGAGCTCGCCGAGGCGCTCCTCGCCGTCACCCCGTTCGCGGGCCGCGCCTTCTTCTGCAACAGCGGAGCCGAGGCGAACGAGGCGATGCTGAAGCTCGCCCGGAAGTACCACGCCGACCGGGGCCACCCGGAGCGGAACGAGATCGTCGCGTGTCTCGACTCCTTCCACGGCCGGACGCTCTTCACCGTGACCGCCGGCGGGCAGCCGAAGTACCGGCAGGGGTTCGAGCCCATCGTCCCGGGCGTACGCCACGTGCCGTACGGCGACCTCGCCGCGCTCGACGCCGCGCTCGACTCGAAGACGGCCGCGTTCCTGGTCGAGCCGATCCAGGGGGAGTCGGGCGTCATCCCGGCCCCGGAGGGCTACCTCGAGGCGGCGCGCGAGCTCACGCGCAAGCGCGGGATCCTCCTCTGCTTCGACGAGGTGCAGACCGGGATGGGCCGGACGGGCCGCACCTGGTTCCACGAGTGGCTCTCCGTGACGCCGGACCTCATGTCGGTGGCGAAGGGGCTCGGCGGCGGCTTCCCCATCGGCGCGCTCCTCGCGACCGAGGAGGCCGGCGCGCACCTCGGGCCGGGCAGCCACGGCTCGACGTTCGGCGGCAACCCGCTCGGCTGCGCGGTCGCGCTCGCGGTCCTCCGCGAGCTCCGGGGCGGCGTGCTCGAGCGGTCGCGCGAGGTCGCGGCGCGGCTCCGGGCCGCCCTCGAGGGGCTCACCGCCGCCGGCCGGGTCGAGCGGGTGCGGGGGAGGGGGATGCTCCTCGGCCTCGTGCTCCGCGGCGTCGCGGCGGGCGAGGTGATGAAGGGCGCCCGCGAGCGGGGCCTCCTCGTGAACGCGATCGGCGACGACGTGATCCGGCTCGCTCCGCCGCTCACCCTCTCCGCGGCCGACGCCGACCTCGCGGTCGAGCGGCTCTCCGCCGCCCTCTCCGCCGCCCCCGCGAGGGCCTGAGGCCGACCCATGGCACGGACCACTCGCACGAAGCGCGACTTCCTCCGGGTCACCGACCTCGACCGCTCCGAGCTCCTCGAGCTCATCGAGCGCGCCGCGGAGTGGAAGCTGCTCGGCAAGGGCGGGCCCCGCCCGCTCGAGCGGATGACCATCGGCCTCGTGTTCGAGAAGGCCTCGACCCGCACGCGCGTCTCGTTCGAGGTCGCCGCGTACCAGCTCGGCGGCAACGCCATGCTGCTGTCGAAGGCGGACACGCAGCTCGGCCGCGGCGAGCCGGTCCCCGACACCGCCCGCGTCCTCGCCCGCTACCTCGACGCGCTCGTCATCCGGACGTTCGAGCACGAGAAGCTCGAGGAGATGGCGCGGTACGCCGACGTACCGGTGGTGAACGCCCTCACCGACTCCTCGCACCCGTGCCAGGTGCTCGCGGACCTCCTCACGGTCACCGAGCGGTTCGGCGCCGACGCCCTCTCGCGGGGCGGGCTCTCCGTCGCGTGGATCGGCGACGGCAACAACATGGCGAACAGCTGGCTCGAGGCCTGCGCGCTGCTCGGCTTCGACCTGCGGATCGCGTGCCCGGAAGGGTACGATCCGGACCCCAAGCTCGTCGCCCGCGCCGGCGGCCGCGCCCGCGTCGTCAGGCGCCCGGCGGAGGCCGCCGAGGGGGCGCACGTCGTGAACACCGACGTGTGGGCGAGCATGGGGCAGGAGGCCGAGGCGGAGGAGCGCCGCCGGAAGTTCGCGGGCTTCGTCGTGGACGAGGCGCTCATGAAGCGCGCGCGGCCCAACGCGATCGCGCTCCACTGCCTCCCGGCCCACCGCGGCGAGGAGATCACGGACGCCGTGATGGAGGGCCCCCAGTCGGCGGTGTTCGACGAGGCCGAGAACCGGTTGCACGCGCAGAAGGCGCTCCTCGAGCTGCTGCTCGCGGGGCGATGACCCTGTCCCCCCGTCATGGTACCGGGGCGAGGGCGCGAGCCGCTCCGTCGCGTTGACCCTGCGTGCCGCGCGTCGTTAATCTGCCTGCGGAAGGCTTCGAGGTCCGCAGGTGAGCGATCGCTACCAGGGTTTCAGCTTCAGTCCCGCGGATCTGACCGAGGACGTCGATCTCGACGTCGAGCGGCGGAAGGAGATCCTGTTCGCGGACGCGAACCTCGCCCGGTGGACGCACTGGGAGGTCCTCGGGATCCCGTGGAACGCTCAGGCGGCGGCGGCGAAGGCGGCTTACCTCGAGAAGGTGAAGATCTTCCACCCGGACCGGTACGCGGGGAAGCGGCTCGGGAAGTTCCGCCCGCGGCTCGAGCGGATCTTCCGCCGGATCACCGAGGCGCGCGATCTCCTCTCCGACGAGGCCCGGCGCGCCGCGTACGCGAAGACGACGGCTCCGCCCGAGGAGTTCGCCAGGCTCGAGGCGCGCAAGCTCGAGGACGAGCGGCGCGCCGCGGAGCGGCGGGCCCGGATGTCGCGGGGGAACCCCTTGCTCCAGCGCGCGGGACGCGTCGGGGAGCTCGTGGAGCGCGGCCGGGCGGCGCTCGCCGCGGGGAAGTTCGCGCAGGCGGCGAACGACCTCCTCGTCGCGCAGGGGATGGACCCCGCGAACGCCGAGCTCGCGGCCCTCGCGGCCGAGGCGAGGAAGAAGGCCGCGGCCGCGAAGGGGACCGAGCTCTTCCGGAAGGGGCTGGAGGCGGAGGCGCTCGGGAAGCCGGCCCAGGCCCTGGAGGCCTACCGGGAGGCG
>JAHWYA010000114.1 GCA_020028115.1 Anaeromyxobacter sp. | reverse complement strand
GCGGAGCCCGGGAGACACGAGGGCGCGCTCCGCAAGGCCGAAGAGGCGCTCGACGGCGAGCGCGAGCAGGGCGGCCGGTACGGCGCCCTCGAGGATGAGCGGGACGGACGCGAGCCGCACGCCCGCGAGGATCGGCTGCCCGTAGCCCCCGGCGCCGACGAGCGCGCCGAGCGTGGCGCTCCCGACCGTGATCACCGCGGAGGTCCGCACGCCGGCCAGGATCGCCGGCGCGGCGAGGGGCAGCTCCACGCGCAGCAGCCGCGCCCGCGCCGGCAACCCCAGGGCGAGCGCCGCCTCCTGGACCTCGGGCGCGATCCCGGTGAGCCCGGCGTGCACGTTCCTCACGATGGGGAGGAGCGCGTACAGGAACAGCGCCGCGATCGCGGGCGCCGCGCCGATCCCGAGGAGCGGGATCATGAACACGAGCAGGGCGAGGGACGGCACCGTCTGCACGACGCCGGTCACCGCGAGGATCAGCCGGCCCGCCGCGGGGCGCCGCGCGGACACGACGCCGAGCGGGACGGCGCACGCGATGGCGGCGAGCAACGCGACGGCGACGAGCGCGAGGTGCTCGCGCGTCCGCCGCAGGACCCGCGCCGGCGCACCCTCGGAGGACACCGCCGCCGCGATCCCGAGCGCCTGCTCGAGGAACGCGGCGGCGACCGCCTCGGGCGCGACCCGGTCCACCTGCGCGCGCTCGTTCATCCGGGCCATCTCCTCGACGGAGATGCTCCCCTCGAGCCGGCGCAGCGCCGCGAGCGCCGCGGGGGCGCGGCGCGGCAGGTCGGCGCGGTAGACGAGCACCGCGTGATACTCGGGGAACGCGCGGAGGTCGTCCTCCAGGAGGACGAGGTCCTGCCGCCGGATCTCGGGATCGGTCGTGTAGACGTCGGTCGCGTCGAGCTCGCCGGAGCGGAGGGCGCGGTAGGCGAGGTCGTGCTCGAGGCCGCGCACGCCGCCGGGCGCGAGCCGGTAGCGCGCCCGGAGCGCGGGCCAGCCGTCCGCGCGATCCATGAACTCGTTCGTGAAGCCGAGGCGCAGCTCGGGGTGGCGTGCGAGGTCCGAGATGCGGGTGAGCCCGAGGCGGGTCGCGAGCTCGCGGGGCACGCCGATGGCGTACCGGTCCTCGAAGCCGAGCGAGCCCGTCACCGCGACCCCGAGGGCGCCGAGCGCGCCGCCGAGCGCCCGCGCGTCGAGCGGGGCCCCGGCGGACAGGATCTCCCGCGCGAGCGTGCCGGTGTAATCGGGGTAGACGTCGATCTCCCCGCGGCGGAGCGCCTCCCAGAGGACGCGCGTCCCGCCGAGCGCGCGCCGGTGGTCGGCGCGGCCGCCGTCCGCTCGGACGAGCTGCGCGGCGAGCTCGCCGAGCACGATCGACTCCGTGAACGCCTTCGAGCCGATCCGCACCTCCTCCGCCCGCGGCGCCGGGGCCTCCGCGCCGCCGCCCGGCGGGACGGCCGCGACCGCGAGCGCGAGCAGGAGCCGGGTCACGCGCCGTCCTCGGCCGGGAGCCGGAGCGTCCGGTGGGCACGGACGAACCGGGCGACGAACGGGCCCGCGGGCCTGCGCGCGAGATCCTCGAGCGTCCCCTCCTGGACCACCGCGCCGTCGCGCAGGAGCACGAGCCTTCGGGCGAGGAAGGCCGCTTCGGCCAGGTCGTGCGTGACGAGCACGACGGTCTTCCCGAGGTCCGAGAACACGCCACGCAGGTCCTCCTGCAGGCTCGCGCGCGTGAGCGGGTCGAGCGCGCCGAGCGGCTCGTCGAGGAGGAGGACCTCCGGGTCGAGGAACAGCGCGCGGGCGAGGGCCACCCGCTGCGCCTGGCCTCCGGAGAGCTCCCGCGGGTACCGGGCGAGCACGGGATCCGGGAGTCGGACGAGCGCCTCCAGCTCGTGGAGCCGACGCGCGATCCGGGAGGACTCCCAGCCCAGATGGCGCGCGACGAGCGCCGCGTTGGCGGCGGCGGTGAGGTGGGGGAACAGCGCGCCCCCCTGGACCACGTACCCGATCCGGCGCCGGAGCGCGTCGTCGCCGGCCCGCACCGGCGTGCCCACGAAGCGCACCTCGCCCGAGTCTGGGGGGACGAGGCCGAGCACGAGGCGGAGGAGCGTGGACTTCCCGGAGCCGCTCTCGCCGATGAGCGCGACCGTCTCTCCCCGCGCCACCGCGAGGTCTACGGGCCCCAGCCCCGCGCCGCCCGCGAACCGCCTGGCCGCGCCGCGCAGCTCGATGGCGGGTCCGGTCACCTGCGCTGATGTACCGGTGCACCCGCCCTCCCGCCCGCCGCGGACCCGAAGGGGGGCCGGGCTGGCGCGCCGGGGAGGAACGCGGGTATATACCCGCATCATGGATGAGGTCGTCTGCCTCTGCTCCAACGCGCGCCGCGCCGCGCTCGCGCTCACCTCGCTCTACGACGAGGCGCTCGCGCCGCACGGCCTCAAGGTGACCCAGTTCTCGCTGCTCCACGCGATCAAGCGTCGCGAGACCCCGAACCTCTCCGGGCTCGCCGGCGCGACCGGCCTCGACCGCTCCACCCTCGGCCGCAACCTGCGCGTCCTCGAGGAGCTCCGGCTCGTCGCGCTCTCGCCCGGCGACGACCAGCGCGACCGGGTCGTCCGCCTGACGGAGCGCGGCGCCGCGACGCTGCGCGCCGCGACGAAGGCGTGGCTGAAGCTCCAGGAGCGGCTCTCCGGGGCGCTCGGGGAGGACGCGGAGCGGCTCCTCGCGGTGACGCGCCGGGTGGCCGAGCTCGCGAGGGACCCCGAGCGCCGCGCGGCGGCGCTCCGCTAGGAAGGAGCGGACATGGATCGAACGGAACGGAACGGCTGGAGGACGCCCGCGGTGATGCTCGCGGCCGGCGCGGCGCTCCTCGCGATCTCGCTCGGGCTCCGCCACGCCTTCGGCGTCTTCCTCGCGCCGATGACGCGCGACAACGGCTGGACCCGCGAGGTGTTCGGCCTCGCGATGGCGTTCCAGAACCTGGTCTGGGGCGTGGCGCAGCCGTTCGCGGGCCGCCTCGCCGACCGCGTCGGCGCGGGGAAGATCATCCTGGGCGGCAGCGTCCTCTACGTCGCCGGCCTGGTGCTGATGGCGCTCTCCCACGCGCCCGCGACCCTGATGGCCTCGGGGCTCCTCGTCGGCCTCGGCCTGTCCGGCACGACCATGTCCGTGGTGTTCGGGGCGGTGGCGCGCTCGACCCCGCCCGCGCGGCGCAGCTTCGCGATGGGCGTCGCCATGTCGGTCGGCTCCCTCGGGCAGTTCGTCCTGCCGCCCGGCGCGCTCTCCGGCATCGGGATCGTCGGGTGGCAGGGCACCCTGCTCGCGCTCGCCGCCATCGGCGCGCTCATGGCCCCGCTCTCCGGGGCGCTCTTCGAGTCCCCTGCGGCCGCCGCCCCGGGCGAGCGGGCGCTGTCCTTCCGCGAGGCGCTCGCCGAGGCCCTCTCGCACCGCGGCTTCTGGCTGCTGTCGCTGGGCTTCTTCGTGTGCGGGTTCCACGTGGTGTTCATCGCGACGCACCTGCCCGCGTTCCTCGTCGACCGCGGGCTCCCCGAGAAGACGGGCGTCATCGTCCTCGCGCTCGTCGGCCTCTTCAACATCGGCGGCTCGCTGCTCGCCGGGATCCTCGGCGCCCGGATGAGCAAGCCGGGGGTGCTGGTCGGGATCTACGCGCTGCGCGGGCTGGTCATCGCCGCGTTCGTCCTGCTCCCGCTCGGGACGACGAGCGCGTACGCCTTCGGGGCGGCGATGGGGGTCCTCTGGCTCTCCACCGTCCCGCTCACGAACGGCACCATCGCGACCGTCTTCGGCGTCACGAACATGTCGATGCTCGGCGGCGCGGTCTTCTTCTTCCACCAGGTCGGCGCGTTCCTCGGCGGCTGGCTCGGCGGACGCCTCTACGTCGCCACCGGCAGCTACGACGTGGTCTGGTGGCTGTCGGTCGGGCTCGCCGCCCTCGCCGCGGCCCTGAACGTCCCGATCCGCGAGGTGCCGGTGACGCGGCTCGGCGCCGCGCCGGAGGGCGCCGCCTGAGGCGCGCCGTCGCCACCTACCTCGTCGTCTCCGCCCTCGCGCTCCTCGCGCTGTGGGCGTTCGTCTCGTACCTGTCGCCCGCGTTCACCGGCGAGGTCGCGGCCGAGCTGCTGCGCTGCAATTGAGGTGGGGAGACGCGCCTCGAGCTCGCACGGCACGCGCCGCCCCTGACCGGCACGGCGTGTCCGCGCCGTGGCCGTTACGATCCCGGGACCGCGCGAGCGACCGCGCGGCGCGATCGGGGCGCTCGATGGGCCGGACCGAGCTCGAGGTGCTGGACGCGAACGACGCCTTCTACCGCGCGTTCGCGGCCCGCGACCCGGAGGCGATGTGCGCGCTCTGGGCGGTGGACCACCCGGTCGCGTGCATCCACCCTGGCTCGGACGTGGTGGATGGCCTCGACGAGGTGCTCGCGAGCTGGCGCGCCATCCTCGGCTCGGACGGGTCCCCCCACATCTCGTGCTCGCACGCGGAGGCGCACGTCCTCGGCGAGGTCGCGTTCGTCACCTGCCACGAGGTGGTGCGGGGGTCCGGCCGGCTCGCGGCGACGAACGTGTTCGTCCGCGAGCGCGGCGCCTGGCGGGTCGTGCACCACCAGGCGACGCCCATCGCTGCGGGGCAGGCGCGCCCCGTCCCGCGCCGCGGTCCCGCGAACTGAGCGCGTGACGGACCGTGAGCGCCGCGCCGAGCGCACCGGCGCGGATCGAGCTATACGTCTCCTCCGGCGCACCCCTCCCGCCAGGAGACGTCCGATGATCCGCCTCCGCCTCGCGCTCGCCGCCCTCGCCGCGGCGCTCGCCCTCCCTGCACTCGCGGCCAACGGGCTCACCGTCGGGTTCAGCGTGTGCGCGACCGGACCCGCGGCGTCGCTCGGGATCCCCACGAAGAACACGGTGGCGCTGCTGCCGCCGGCGATCGCCGGCGTGCCGGTCACGTACGTCGTGCTCGACGACGCGACCGACCCGACGGCCGCGGTGAAGAACGCGCGGAAGCTCACGAGCGAGAACGCGGTCGACGTCATCGTCGGCTCGAACTCGACCCCCGCCTCGCTCGCGATGATCGACGTCGCCGCGGAGTCGGGGACGCCGCTCCTCTCGCTCGCGGCCGGAAAGAGCATCGTCGCCCCGATGGACGAGAAGCGGCGCTGGATCTTCAAGACGCCGCAGAACGACGAGCTCATGGCGTCGGCGGTCGTCGACCACATGGCCTCGAAGGGCGTGAAGCGCGCGGCCTTCATCGGCTTCTCGGACGCCTACGGCGAGGGGTGGTGGAACGAGTTCTCCAGGGCGGCGAAGGCGGCGGGCATCCAGATCGTCGCGAGCGAGCGGTACGCGCGCCCGGACACCTCCGTCGGCGGACAGATCCTCAAGATCGTCGTGACGAGCCCCGACGCCGTCCTCGTCGGCGCGTCCGGCACGCCCGCGGCGCTCCCGCAGAAGACGCTCGTCGAGCGCGGCTACAAGGGGCTCGTCTACCACACGCACGGCGTCGCGACCGCCGACTTCCTCCGGGTGGGGGGCAAGGACGTCGAGGGCGCGTTCCTCCCGCTCGGCCCCTCGGTCGTCGCGGCGCAGCTCCCCGCCGACCACCCGTCGAAGGCGGTCGCCGCCGACTTCGTCGCCCGGTACGAGCAGGCGTACGGGCCGGGCAGCTTCTCGTCGTTCGCGTCCCACGCCTGGGACGCGGGCCTCCTCCTCGAGGCGGCGGTCCCCGTCGCGCTGAGGAAGGCGAAGCCCGGCACGAAGGAGTTCCGCGAGGCGCTCCGCGCCGCCCTCGAGTCGGTGAAGGAGCTCCGCGCGACGCAGGGGGTCTTCAACACGACGCCGCAGGACCACCAGGGGTTCGACCGCCGCGCGCGCGTGATGGCGCAGATCCAGGGCGGGACCTGGAAGCTCGTCCGCTGACGCCCGAGTGACGCTCGAGATCGCGCTCCTCCTCGCGCAGGACGGGATCGTGAGCGGCGCGATCTACGCGCTGCTCGCCCTCGCGCTCGTCCTCGTCTTCTCGGTCACGCGCGTCATCTTCATCCCCCAGGGCGAGTTCGTCGCCTTCGGCGCGCTCACGCTCGCGGCGCTCCAGGCCGGGAAGGTGCCGGGGACGCTCTGGCTGCTCGCGGCGGCCGGGGCGGCCGTGTCCGTCGCGGACGGGACCCGGCTCCTCCGCGCCGGCGCGGCGCGGCGGCTGCCGCGGACGCTCGCGCTGAACCTCGGCTACCCCGCCGCGCTCGGGCTCGCCCTCGCGGCCCTGCCGCTCGCGGCGCTCCCCG
>JAHWYA010000113.1 GCA_020028115.1 Anaeromyxobacter sp. | reverse complement strand
GTGGCGCGATCTCGAGGGGCTCGCCGACGTGATCGCGAAGACCGGCGGCCTGCGCCGGGCCAAGCGGTTCTAGCGAGCCCTCGTCTGACGCACGAGTCCGTCGCCGAGACGGGCGCGCGAGGAGCGAGCAGCGGAGGCGTACCGTTTCTGTACGTCGAGCAGCGCAGCGACGAGCCCGCCCGTCGCAGGCAGGAATCGTGCGTCAGACCCTGAACCGCCTCACCTCGCCGCGCAGAACCTCCGCCTGCGAGGCGAGATCCTCGATGGCGGCCTCGAGGTCCCGGACGGAGTGGGTCTGCGCCTCGGCGACCTGCTTGATCTGCACGACCGCGGTCATGACCTGCTCCGAGCCCTTGGTCTGCTCCTTCTGGGCGCGGTTCAGGTGGTGGACCATCTCGGAGATCGACTCGATCGCGCGGGTGATCTGCTTCGAGCCGCGGGCCTGCTCCTGCGAGGAGCGCTCGACGTGCTTCGTGATCGCCTTCATCTTCTCGGCGCTCTTCATGATCTGCTCGGACCCGCGCGCCTGCTCGGCGGTGGCCGTCGCGATCTGCTGCACCGTCTCGGCGATCCGGTTGATCGCCATGGTCACCTGCTTCGAGCCGCGCGCCTGCTCGATGGTCGCCCGGGCGATCGCCTTCACCATCTGCGTCGACTTCTGCGAGGACTCCTGGATCTTCTTCAGCGCCGTCTCCGCCTCCTGGCCGAGCCGGACGCCCTCCTCGACGTTGCGCACGCCGCGGTCCATCGCGGTGATCGCGTTCTTCGACTGGTCCTGGACCGCCCGCACGAGCTCGGAGATCTCCTTCGTCGACGCGCCGGTCCGCTCGGCGAGGTCCTTGATCTCGTCGGCGACGACGGCGAACCCCTTCCCGTGCTCGCCGGACTGCGCGGCGAGGATGGCCGCGTTCAGGGCGAGGAGGTTCGTCTGCTCGGCGACGTCGTCGATGACGTTGAGGATGTTGCCGATGGCGGCGATCTTCCCGCCGAGCGCCTCGATGACCTCCGCGGCCTCGCGCGAGGACTCCTTGATCTTGTCGATGCCGACGAGGGTGCGGGAGAGCGCCTCCGCGCCCATCTCGGCGTCGCGCTGCGCCTGCTCGGAGAGCTTCGCCGTCTCGTTGGCGTTCGTCTCGACCTGGCTGATCGAGACGTCCATCTCGTTCATCGACGAGCTCGTCTCCTCGGTCGTGGCCGAGAGATCCTCGATGTTCTTCGCGACCTCCTTGATCGAGTAGGTCATCTGCTCGATCGCGGCGGTGGTCTCCTCCACGCTCGCGGCGAGCCCCTGGATGTTCTCGGCCACCTCGTCGTTCGTCGCCGCCATCTGGAGGATGGAGGAGGAGGACTCCTCCGCGCTCTGCGCGAGGACCTCGACGTTGTCGGCGATCCCCTTCAGCGACGCGATCATCTGGCCCATCGAGGACGAGGTGTCGACGACGCGCGCGGTCACCGTCCCCGCGCCGGTCGACACCGCCGAGCCCGTCCGGCCGATCCGGTCGATGACGGCCGCGACGCCGCCCGTGACGTTCTGGACCCGCGAGAGGGTGACGGTGAGGTTCTCGCCGATCCGGTTGAGCGACTCGGCGAGCGTCCCGAGCTCGTCGTCGCCGAGCTTCTCGGCGCGGGCGGTGAGGTCGCAGTCGGACACGCGCCGCGCGACCGCGCTCATCGCGTCGAGCGGCCGGAGGAGGAGCTGCGCCACGAACACGTAGACGAGGACGCCGAGGAGCAGCCCGCCGAAGGCGAGCAGGCCGAGGATGACGTTGCGGACCTCCTCGACCTGCTGCTGCACGTCCGCGCCGGAGAGGCCGAGGAGGACCCACCCGACGTTCCGCTCCTCGCGGCCGCCCGCCGGCCGCTCCCACCAGGCCGTGACCGGCCGGGTGAAGGCGATGTCGGCGCCCGCCTGGACCGTCGCCGACATCCCGGCGCCCTGGTGGACCGCGATCGCCTCCTCCGCGCTCCGCCGGTACGTACGCGCGAGCCGCTTCGCCGCGACCGTCCGGTCGGCGCGGAGCACGATGACGTAGGAGAAGGCCCCCTCGTCCCAGCCCTCCTCGATGGCCTCGGCGATCTTCTCGTCGCGGTGCGCCGCGAGCGCGTCCGAGATCTCGGCCGCGATCACCCGGGCGTCCGCGTCGCCACGCTTGCGCATCGAGTCGTGGACGGCCCGCTTCACCTCGCGCGTCACCGCCACCGCGGTGAGGCTTCCGGCGAGCGCGAGCGCGAGCAGGATGGAGAGGAACAGCGTCCGCTTCACCCCGAGCGCAGCGATCTTCTGGAGCATGGAGGGCGCGCGGAGGGCGCGAGAGGCGCCGTGTTTCCGGGCAGATCGATGCTACCGGCGGGCGGGGGGCCGACGCAAGCCGGTGGGATGGGGGCTTACAGCGCCCCGCCGCTACTGCATGAACAGGTCCTTCACCTCGACGCTCTGCTCGCCCTCCGCCGGCAGCTTCGGCTCGGTGCCGAGCTTGAAGGGCTCCTTCACGCCGCGCGCCTCCTCCGGCACCGCCTTCCCGGTCTCGGGGTCGATCTTCACCTCGACGATGCCCTCGGGCGGGAGGAACTCCGGCTGCTCGCGGCCGTCGAGGGCGGCCTTCGTGAAGTCGAGCCAGATCGGCAGCGCGGCGTGGCCGCCGGTCTCGTAGCGGCCGAGCGGCGTCACGTTGATGTCGTAGCCGAGCCAGACGCCGGTCGCGAGGTCGTGGGTGAACCCCATGAACCAGGTGTCGAAGGAGTCGTTCGTGGTGCCGGTCTTGCCCGCCGCCGGCTTCCCGAGCGCGGCCGCGCGCGCGCCGGTGCCGACCGTCGCCACCTCTCGCATGAGCCGCACGAGGATGTAGGCCGTCTTCTCGTCCATCGCCCGCTCGCGCGGCCGGGAGACCTCGGCCCAGCCGGCGGCGAGCCGCGCCTCGAGCGGCACCCACGGGTCGCGCCAGTCGGAGTGGTCCTCGAGGACCTCCCCGTCCCGGTCGACGACCCGCTTCACGAACGTCGACGGCCGCTTCTCGCCGTAGCGGGCGAAGAGCGCGTAGACGTTGGTGAGCTCCCACAGGTTCACGCACGAGCTGCCGAGCGCGGTGCCGAGCTCGAGCTTGATCGGCGTCGAGAGGCCGACCCCCTTCGCCCAGTCCGCCAGCGCCTGCATCCCGAACTTGCTCGCGATCGCCTCCGCCGTCTTCACGGCCGGGATGTTCATCGAGTTCACGAGCGCGGTCCGGAGCGTCACGTCGCCCTTGAACGTCTCGCCGTAGTTCTGCGGCTTCCAGCTATTCTCCTCGTCGCGGAAGACGAGGGGCGCGTCGGTGAGGATCGTCGCCGGCGTGTAGTCGAGCTTCTCCACCGCCGCGGAGTAGACGATCGGCTTGAAGGCCGAGCCGGGCTGCCGGCACGCCTGGAAGGCGCGGTTGAACTCGGAGGCCTCGAAGTCGTAGCCGCCGACCATCGCGAGCACGTACCCGCTCCAGGGATCGACGGAGACGAGGGCGCCCTGGAGCGTCGGGTCCTGCTCGAGGGAGAAGAGGAGGTCGTGCTCCGGGACGTCCTTCGGCTTCCCGGCCTGGGCCTCGCCCTCGCGCTTCACGAGCTCGGCGCGCGTGACGCGGCGGAGCAGCACGACGTCGCCGGCCTTCACGGCGGTGGAGACGCGCGAGATGAGCGCGTCGGGGTAGTAGGCCTCGGGGTTCGGCTTGCGCGCCCAGCGCATGCCGGAGATGGGGAGGAGCCCGCGGCTCTCGCCCACCTCGACCTCCGCGACGCCCTTCTTGTCGTCCACCCGCGCGACCACGCCGACGACGTACGCGCCCGGCGCGATCGCGCCCGGCGGCCACACCTTCGCGAGCCGGGCGAGGAGCGCCTTCCGCTCGTCGCCCTCGACGTGCGCCACCGGCCCGTTGAAGCCCTGCCGGTGATCGACCTCCATGAGGCCGCGGAGCATCGCCGCCTGGGCGTTCCGCTGCTTCTCGAGGTCCATCGCGGTCTCGACGCGCAGCCCGTCGTGGAGGAGCCGGTCGTTCCCGTACCGGTCGACCACGTAGCGGCGGACGTGCTCCACGTAGAACGGCGCCGTCTCGCGGAACACGTCGTCGACGCCGAACACCTTCACCTCGGCGTCGGCGGCCCGCGTCCGGTCGTCGGCGGAGATGAACCCCTCCTCCGACATCCGCCGGAGCACGTAGCGGCGGCGCTCCTTCGCCGCCTCGGGGCGCGAGAAGGGCGAGAAGCGCGACGGCGCCTGCGGGAGCCCAGCGATGAGCGCCGCCTCCTCGAGCGTCAGGTCCTCGACGTTCTTGCGGTAGTAGTTCTCGGCGGCCGCCTGGATCCCGTAGCTGTGGTGCCCGAGGTAGACGCCGTTCAGGTACATCCAGAGGATCTGCTCCTTCGTGAACGCGCGCTCGAGCCGCTTCGCGAGGATGAGCTCGCGCACCTTGCGGGCGAGGTTCCGGCGCGAGCCCGACGCGAACCCCTCGCTCGAGATGAGGAGCGCCTTCGCCGTCTGCTGCGTGAGGGTCGAGCCGCCCTGCACCTTGCGGCGCAGCACGTAGGTGTTCACCGCGGCGCGCAGCGTCCCGAGCAGGTCGATCCCGCCGTGCGTGAAGAAGTTCTTGTCCTCGGAGGCGATGAACGCCTCGACGACCCGCTTCGGGATGCGGTCGTACGGGACGACCTTCCGCCGCTCCTCGAAGAACTCGCCCGAGATCTGGCCGTCGGAGGAGACGACCTCGGTGATGATCGGCGGCCGGTACCGATCGACGTTCGGGATCTCGGGCAGGTTCCGGGAGAAGTAGAGGTACGCGCCGACGCCGCCTGCGATCGCCAGGTTCGCGGCCGCGATGACGAGGAAGAGCGCCCACCGGAGCGCGCGGCGTGCGAGGGGGGGCTTCGGCGGGAGCCCGTCGACGACCACCCGGACCGGCGGGGCGGTGCCCTCCTCGGGCGCGGCAGGGGCGGAGCCCTGCTCCCCGGGCTCCCCCGGCTCCGGCGGGTCGGTCGGCGTCGTGTCGCTCATCGGCGGGCGAATCTATGCTCCCCCTCGGCCCGAGTTCAACGCTCGCGGTGCGGGGGTGGGTCCCTTCGGGCGGGCGCCTGCCCGGGCGGCCCGGCGAGGTTCATGCGGGACAGGACCTCGCGGAGCGCTGGAGGGAGCTCGGCCTCGAGCCTGAGCGGCGCGCCCGTGACGGGGTGCGGCACCTCGAGCTTCCAGGCGTGGAGGAACATCCGGGAGAGCCCCCAGCGCTGCTTCGCCGCGCGGTTGAACGCGAAGTCCCCGTAGCGGCGATCGCCGGCGACCGGGTGGCCGGCCGCCTCGAGGTGGCGCCGGATCTGGTGCGTGCGCCCCGTCTCGATGACGACCGAGAGGAGCGACGCCTCCTTCATCGAGGAGAGGACCTTCCAGCGCGTCAGCGCCTCCTGGAAGTTCACGCCGCGGACCGCCTTCGACTTCGAGGTCTGCTCGTGCTCGGAGAGGGGCAGGTCGATGGTCCCGGCGTCGCGCGGCATCTTCCCCTTCGCGAGGGCGAGGTAGGTCTTCCGGACGCCTTCGCCCGTCGTGAACGTCTCCCCGAGCGCCACCATCGCGCGGCGCGTCTTCGCGACGAGGACCACGCCCGAGGTGTCGCGATCGAGCCGGTGGGCCGGGGACGGCCGGAACTCGGTCGGCGGCAGGTCGTCCGGGACCTTCAGGTACGCGCGCGCCATCTCGACGAGCGTCGCCCCGACGATCCCGGTGCCCGGGTGCGCGGCGAGGCCTGCCGGCTTGTCGACCACGAGGAGGTCGTCGTCCTCGTGGAGCACGCCGAACGTCGGCTTGCCGCGCGGCCTCGGGCCGGACGGCTCGGGCGCCGCGAGGAGCTTCTCCTCGTCGCCGCGGATGGCGACGGCGTCGCCCTCCTGCACGAGCTGCTCGGGCCGGGCGCGCGCGCCGTTCACGCGGACCTTGCGGGTGCGGAACATCTTGTAGACGTGCGAGAGCGGCACGTCGCGGAGCGCCTTGCGGACGAGCTTGTCGAGCCGCTGGCCGGCCGCGTCGGGCGAGACCGTGAAGGTGATCACGAACCGAGTGTAACCGCGAATACGTGGTCGTGGTCCTGGACGTGGACGTGGTCGTGGTCGAAAGCGGGATCCCGGCTCTCGTCCACGTCCACGTCCACGACGACGTCCACCTCCACGTCCACGTCGGTGCTGCTACAGCAATTCCAGTTGCCTCTCCTCCACCAACGGCTCCGCCCGGAGCCCCTCCTTGCGGAGCGCGGCGGCGAGGACGTCGGAGAAGCCGTGGACCGTGAACACGCGCCCGGCGCCGGTCGCCTTCGCGTAGCGGACGAG
>JAHWYA010000112.1 GCA_020028115.1 Anaeromyxobacter sp. | reverse complement strand
AAGGAGGTCCGGGGACGAGCCCCCTCCCCAGCCCCGCTCCGCGGGGCGAAGGAGGTCCGGGGACGAGCCGGGCCGCGCGGCGGGCGAGGTGGCAGACCGCGAGACCGAGCGCGTCCGCCTCGTCGGCGAGGTCCGCCTCGACGCCGAGGAGCGCGCGGGCCGTCCGCACCATCTGCTCCTTCGACGCGCGGCCGCTCCCGGTGAAGGCGAGCTTCACCTCGGACGGCTGGTACTCGAAGACCGGGAGCCCGGCCCGGGCCGCCGCCGCGAGCGCGACGCCGCGCGCCTGGCCGAGCACGAGCGCCGAGCGCGGCGAGGCCCCGCAGTAGACCTGCTCGACCGAGACCTCGCGCGGCGTGGTGCGGGCGATGACCTCGCCGAGGCCGTCGAGGATCCGCGCGAGCCGCTGCGCGATCGGGAGATCGCCCGGCGCGAGCACGCCGGACTCCACGACCCGCAGCCGGCCGCCGTCCCTCGCGACGACGCCCCAGCCGCAGCGCACGGAGCCCGGGTCGATGCCGAGGACGATCACGCGGGCATCGTAGCAGACCCTGAACCCCCGTCCAGCTAACACCGTCGCCTGGCGCCTTCGGGCGCCAGGCGACGCGGGAGACGTCCGCACACCGCGGGGCGTTCCTCCTACGGACGCGCGTGCCCCGCCCGCTCTCGCGCCGCTTCGAGGAGCGACACCGCCCCGGCGGCGAGCGCGATCGCGGCGCCCACCCGGAGCGCGAGGGAGTACCCGGCGAGGAAGCCGGGCCCGGATGCGTCGCCGCCGGCGCGGAGCGCGACGATCGCCGCCGCGAGGCCGATGCCCGACGCCATCCCCCCGTTCCGCGCCGTCGCGAGGAGCCCGCCGCCCGACCCGAGCCGCGCCCGCGGCAGCGCCGACATGACCGCGGCGTTGTTCGGCGACTGGAAGAGCCCCATCCCGACGCCCGCGAGCGCGAGCCGCGCGACGACGCCGGGCACGGCGCTCCCGGGGCCCGCGAAGGAGAGCAGCACGAGGGCGACGGCGAGGACGACCATGCCGAGGACCGGCAGGCTCCGGCCGCCGAACCGGTCCGCGAGGAACCCGGACACGGGCGACGAGACCGAGAGCGCGACCGGGACCGAGACGAGGACGAGCCCGAGCGTGCCGGGCGGGAGACCGAGGACGCCAGCGAGGAGGAACGGCGTGAGGAGGGTCTGCGAGAACATCGCGGCGTAGGAGAGGAAGCCGGCGAGGAGCCCCCAGGCGAACACCGGGAGCCGGAACAGCGAGAGATCGAGGAGCGGCCCGCCGGCGCTGCCTCCCCCGCGCGGCAGCGTCCGCAGCGCCCACGCGGCGCCGGCCAGCCCGAGCGGCAGGTTCACGTAGAACACCCACCGCCACGACAGGCTCGCGACGATGAGCCCGCCGAGCGGCGGCCCGGCGGTGAGGCCGAGCGCGACGGCCGTGCCGATCGCGCCGATGGCGCGGCCGCGCCGGTCGGGAGGGAACGCGGCGGTCACCACCGCGGGGCCGATCGCCATCATCGCGCTCGCCCCGAGCGCCTGCACGATCCGCGCGCCGACGAGGGCGGAGAGCCCCGGCGCGACGCCGCAGAGCGCGGACCCGAAGGTGAAGAGGACGAGCCCCCCCGCGTAGAGGACGCGGTGCCCCGCGACGTCGCCGAGCCTTCCGAGCGGGATGAGCGTCGCGGTGATCGCGAGCACGTAGGCGTTCACGATCCACTGCAGCCGCCCGACCGGCGCCGCGAGCTCGCGCCCGATGGTGGGGAGCGCAACGTTCACGATGTTCCCGTCGAGCGTCGCGACGAACGTGCCGACGGCGACGACGGAGAAGGCGAGCCAGGGGGATTTGCGAGGAGTCAACTGTGACGTGGTCGTGGACGTGGACGTGGACCCCGGCTTCACGTGGTCCCCGGCGGGAACAGCGTCGGGTGCTCGGCGAGGACGACCCGCCTCAACCTCGGGAGCGCCGCGTGGAACACGAGGCTCGCCGCGAGGACGACGGCGCCGCCCACCGCGAGGGTCCGCGTCGCGCCGGCGCGGCTCGCGGCGAGCCCCGCCGCGAGCGCGCCGAACGGCGTCACGCCGACGAACAGCGTCGAGAACAGCCCCATCACCCGGCCGCGCATCTCCGCCGGGGCGAGCCCCTGGAGCAGGGTCATCGTGCCCGCCATCTGCGTGATTAACCCGAACCCCACCACCGCGAGCGCGATCCCGGACACGGCGACGCTCCGCGAGAACGAGAGCGCGACGATCCCCGCCCCGAGGAGCGTCGCGCCGGCGGCGACGCGCCGCCCGAGCCCGCGGAGCCCCGTCCGGAGGAGGAGCCCGATCGCGCCCGCGAGGGCGCCCGCCCCGGCGCACGCGAGGAGCCCGCCGTAGAGCCGCGCGCCGCCGCCGAGGATCTCCGACGAGAACACCGGGAGGAGCGTCTGGTACGGCAGCGCGAAGAAGCTCGAGACCGCGAGGAGCCCGAGCAGCGCCCGCACGTGCGCGGTGCGGCCGGCGTAGGCGAGGCCCTCGAGGACGTGCGCCCGGCGCCCGCCCGTCGCGGGCGGCTGCGCCGGCGGCCGCATCACGAGGAGCGCGTAGTAGGTGCCGACGAACGACGCCGCGTTCAGCGCGAAGGCCCAGCCCTCGCCGACCGACGCGACGACGGCGCCGGCGAGCGCCGGGCCGACCACGCGGGCGGCGTTGACGATGGAGGAGTTGAGCGCGATGGCGTTCGGCGCGTCCTCGCCCGCGAGGTCCGAGAGGAGCGCCTGCCGCGCGGGGATCTCGAACGCGTAGGTGAGCCCGAGCATCGCCGCGAGGACTACGACGTGCCACGGGCGGACGACCCCGGCGAGGGTCAGGCCGGCGAGGAGCGACGCCTGCACGATCGCGTTCGCCTGCGTCGCGAGCACGAGGCGCCGCCGGGGCAGCCGGTCGGCGAGCGAGCCCGCCCAGATCCCGAACAGGAACACCGGGACGGAGCCGAGGAAGTTCACGACGCCGAGGAGCTCGGACGAGCGCGTGAGCCGCCACACGAGCCAGGCCTGGGCGACGGTCTGCATCCAGGTCCCGGCGAGCGAGACCGCCTGCCCGGCGAAGAAGAGCCGGAGGTCGCGCCGCGCGAGGGAGCGCAGCGCGTGCGGCCAGCGCGCCGGGGTCGTCGCGCGCGGGCCGGCGCCGTCTCCGCTCATCGGACGAGAAGGTAGGCGATCAGAGCTGGATCTGCGCGCCCATCTCGACGACCCGGTTCGGCGGGAGGCCGAAGAACGACGACGCGGTCTGGGCGTTGCGCGCCATGACGATGAAGAGCCGCTTGCGCCACCTCGGCATCGGCGCCGTCCCGTCGGGGAGGAGCGTCTCCCGGCCGAGGTAGTAGGTCGTCTCCATCGGCTTGAAGACGAGCTTCGGCCCGGGGATCGTCCGGCGCGGGATCGAGTCGAGCATCGCGGGGACGTCGGGCGTCTCCATGAAGCCGTAGCGCGCGATGACCTGGTGGAACCCGCAGCCGAGCTCGGTGACGGTGACGCGCTCGGAGTCCGCGACGTTCGGGATCTCCTCGGTCATGAGCGACACGAGCACCACGCGCTCGTGCAGGATCTTGTTGTGCTTCAGGTGATGGAGCAGGACCGGCGGGACGTTCCCCGTGTTGCCGGTCATGAACACCGCCGTGCCGGCGATCCGCTGCGGGTTCTTGCGCGAGACGTCCTTCAGGAAGTCGTCGAGGGGGAGGCCCGCCTCCCGCATCTGCGCCGCCAGGAACTGGCGCCCCCGCTTCCACGTGGAGAGCAGCGTGAACACCACGGCCGCCGCCGCGAGGGGGAACCACCCGCCCTCCTCCACCTTGATGAGGTTCGCGCCGAAGAACGCGACGTCGACGACGAGGAACACCGCCGTGAGCGGGGCCGCCTTGCGGGGGGACCAGCCCCACACATCGCGCACGACGCGGTGGAAGAGGAGCGTCGTGATCATCATCGTCCCGGTCACCGCGATGCCGTAGGCCGCGGCGAGGGCGGAGGACGTCTTGAACCCGAGCACGAGCGCGACGGTGGACACGCCGAGCGCCCAGTTCACCTCGGGGATGTAGATCTGGCCGATCTCCGTCCGGGAGGTGTGCCGGATCGTGACGCGCGGGCAGTAGCCGAGCTGCACCGCCTGCCGGGTGAGCGAGAAGGCGCCGGAGATGAGGGCCTGCGACGCGACGATCGCGGCCGAGGTGGCGATCGCGATCATCGGGTACAGCGCCCACGACGGCGCGAGCAGGTAGAACGGGTTCGCGGCGCCCGCCGGATCGTGGAGCAGGAGCGCGCCCTGCCCCATGTAGTTGAGGAGCAGGGCCGGCATCGCGAGGCAGAGCCACGCGACGCGGATCGGGCGCCGCCCGAAGTGCCCCATGTCCGCGTACAGCGCCTCGCCGCCCGTGATGACGAGCACGACGGCCCCGAGCACGAGGAAGCCTTGCCACCCGTTGTGCACGAAGAAGGCGATCCCGCGACTGGGATCGACCGCGCTCAGGATCGCCGGGTCGAGCAGGATGCCTCGGACCCCGAGGAGGGAGATCGAGACGAACCACACGAGCATCACCGGGCCGAAGACCGCCCCGACGGTCGCGGTCCCGCGCTTCTGGAACGCGAACAGGAAGACGAGGATCACGACCGTCGCGGGGACGACGACGTGCGAGAGCGCCGGCGCCGCCACCGTGACGCCCTCCATCGCGCCGAGCACCGAGATCGCCGGGGTGATGACGCCGTCCCCGTAGAGGAGCGCCGCGCCGAACAGGCCGAGGATGAGGAGGACGCGGCGCGACCGCTTCGCCGCGCCCTTGCGCGCGACGAGGGCGAGGAGCGCGAGGATGCCGCCCTCCCCGCGGTTGTCCGCCCGCATGACGAAGGAGAGGTACTTGAACGTGACGACGAACGTCATCGACCAGAAGACGAGCGAGACGATCCCGACGACGTTCTCCGGCGTCGGCGCCACGCCGTGCGTCCCCGTGAAGCACTCCTTGAGCGCGTACAGCGGGCTCGTCCCGATGTCGCCGTACACGACCCCGAGCGCGCCGAGGGCGAGCTTCGCGAGCGTGCTGCCCGTAGGCGCCGCCCGGTGGCCGTGGTGGACCGGGGTGGCCGTCGGGACGGGCGTCGGGCTGGAGGGGGGGACGACTTCTGGTGAGGGGAGGTCGGACATCTGGGGGCGAAAAGGGCGCACGAAGTAAGCATGTCGCGGACCGGCCGTCGAGACCGGAGGGCGTATCCGACCCATCGCCCCGCCGCGCCACGGGTTTTTACCCATCGAGGCGCCCTCCGGCACGCGTCGATGCCCCACCGGGGGCCCGGGATGCAGGCCCTTCCCGTCCCGCCCGACGGGCACGGACGGGGTGGGAAGCGGTAGTTTCCGGAGCCATGCGGCTGTCGTTCCCCCAGCAGTGGGAGGACCTCGACCACACCGCCGACATCGGCCTGCGGGTCCGCGGTGCGTCGGCCGAGGAGGCGCTCGGCCGCCTCGCCCTCGCCTTCTCGACCCTCGTCTCGGGGGGTGTCCTGCCGGAGGGCGTCCGGGAAGAGCGCCTCCGGGTCGAGGGGGGCCCGGAGCTCGCCGGCACCGCCGTCGCGCTGCTCCGCGAGCTCCTGTTCCGGCTCGCGACCGCGCGCGAGGTGCCGGTCGCGATCGACGTCCACGCGGTGGACGAGCGCGGCGCGGTCGCCACCGTCGCGTTCGGCCGGCGCGACCCGGTGCGCCACGCGGAGGGGGCGGACGTGAAGGCGGTGACCTGGCACGAGGCCCGACTCGAGCAGGACGGCGCGGGCTGGCTCGCGCAGATCATCCTGGATACCTGAGGGCGCCGTGAAGCTCCGCCGCATCGAAGGAGACCTGTGGGAGATCCCGCGCGAGGGGCGGATGAAGGTCCCGGGCCGCGTCTACAGCGTGGGGCCTCCCTCCCCCGACGACCCCTCGCTCCAGCAGGTCGCGAACGTCGCGCACCTCCCCGGCATCCTGCGCTTCTCCCTCGCGATGCCGGACATCCACTGGGGCTACGGCTTCCCGATCGGCGGGGTGGCCGCGGTGGACGCCGAGCACGGCGCGGTCTCGCCCGGCGGCGTCGGGTACGACATCAACTGCGGCGTCCGGGTCATCACGACGCGGCTCGAGGAGGAGGTCGTCCGCGCCAGCCTGCACGCCGTCACGGCGCAGCTCTACCGCGACATCCCCACCGGCGTCGGCGCGTCCGCCGCGATCCCGTGCCTCTCCGACGCCGAGCTCGACGACGTCCTCTCGCAGGGGGCGCGCTGGGCGGTCCGGCGCGGCTTCGCGGCGGCGTCGGACGACGCGGAGCGCTGCGAGGAGGGCGGCCGGCTCGCCGGCGCGG
>JAHWYA010000111.1 GCA_020028115.1 Anaeromyxobacter sp. | reverse complement strand
CGGAGCTCGCGCGCGCGCTCGAGAGCGCGCTCCGGGCGAAGCTGCCCCGCGAGGCGGCGCTCGACGTGCGCCGGCGGCTCGCGGTCCTGTCGGCGGAGCGGCTCGGCCGGCTCGACCTGGCGGCGCGGTGGTTCGAGGAGGTCGCCGCGGAGGCGCCCTCCGCGGAGACGCTGGGCGCGCTCGCCCGGGTCTACCGGAAGATGGGAGCGTCGCGCGAGCTCGCGCGGACGCTCGAGCGGCTCGCCGACGTCGCTCCGGCGGCGGAGGCGCGCAAGGAACTCCTGCTCGAGGTGGCGAAGATCATGGCCGAACAGCTCGCGGATCGCGAAGGTGCCATCGCGGCGTACCGGAAGATCCTCGCCGTCGACCCGGAGGACCCGAACGCGCTGCGGCTCCTCGGCGGGCTCCTCGGCGCCTCCGAGCGGTGGGACGACCTCGTCGCCGTGCTCACCCGCGAGGTGAGCGTCGCCGACCGGCAGCCGAACTTCGTGGCGGAGGCGGCGGAGCTCCGCTTCCGCCTCGGGAAGATCCGGCAGGAGCGGCTCGCCGACGCCGAGGGCGCGCTCGCGTGCTTCCGCGAGGTGCTCTCGAAGGTCCCGCGGCACCCGGCGGCCCTCGCCGCGCTCGAGGAGCTCGCGCGCGGCACGGGCGCGACCGCGATCCAGGCCGCCCTCGTGCTCGAGCCGATCTACTCCGCCGAGGGCGAGCACCAGAAGGTGATCGACGCGCTCGAGGCCCGCGCGGCGAACGAGGCCGATCCCTCCACGCGCGCCGCGCTGCTCCGGCGGATCGCCGAGATCTACGGCGGGCCGCTCCGGAACCCGGAGCTCGCGTTCCTCGCCGCCGGGCGCGCCCTCGCCGCGGACCCCGACGCGCGGGACTCGCTCTCCCTCGTCGGCACCTACGCCGCCGCGGCCGGGCTCGCGGACGAGCACGCCGCGATCCTCCAGGAGAACGCCGATCGCGCCCGCGATCCCTCCGCGCGCGCCGAGTACCAGCGCCGCATCGCGCGCCTCGCCAAGGCGGAGCCCGCGCGCGCCGCCGAGGCGTGGCAGCGCGTCCTCGACCTCGTCCCCGAGGATCGCGAGGCGATGCTCGGCGTCGTCGAGGCGCTCCGCGGCGGCAGCGACCCGGACGCGCTCGCGCAGGCGATCCGGCGGGCCGTCGTCTCGGAGGAGGACCGCGAGGTCCGGGCCCGCCTCCTCGCGGACCTCGCCGCGGTGCAGGACGAGCGGCTCGGCGATCCGCAGGGCGCGATCAGCACCTCGAAGCGGCTCGTCGAGCTCTCCCCGAAGGACCGCGAGGCCCTCGCGCGCCTCGACCGCCTCTGCACCCGCACCGAGCGGTGGGTCGACCTCGCCGAGGTCCTCGCCCGCGAGGTCGCGCTCGCGGAGGAGTCGGCGGACGCGGCGGCGCTCCTCGTCCTGCGGTACCGGCTCGCCGAGCTGAAGGAGACGCGGCTCCTCGACCGGGAGGGCGCGCTCGCCCTCTACGAGGAGGTGCTCCGGGTGCGCCCGGACCACCCCGAGGCGATCGCGCGGCTCGAGGGGCTCCTCCAGAAGGACGCGGCGAACGCCCGCGCGGCGCTCGCGCTCGAGGTCGCCTACGGGGCGCAGGGCGACGCGCTCCGGCAGGCGGCGGTGCTCGAGGTGCGCGCCGGCGAGCGGCCCGACCCGCTCGAGCGCAAGGCGCTCTACATGGAGCTCGCCGGGCTGCGCGAGACGAAGCTCGCCGACCCCGCGCTCGCGTTCCTCGCGCTCTGCAAGGCGTTCCGCGAGGACCCGGCGGACGGCGCGCTCCGCGCGCGCATGGAGGCGCTCGCCGCGAAGAGCGGCCACGACGAGGAGCTCGCGGCGATCTTCGAGGACGAGCTCGAGCGGCTGCCGCCGGCGGACACGGCCGAGGTCGCGCTGCGGCTCGGCGCGCTGTACGAGGAGAAGCTCGGCGACCCCTCCCGCGCCGCGCAGTTCCTCCGCCGCGCCGTCGCCCTCGATCCGGAGGGGGCCCGGACGGCGCTCCCCGCGCTCGAGCGGCTCTACGCCCGCCTCGAGGCGTGGCCGGAGCTCGCCGACGTGCTCTCGCAGCGCGCGGCGGGCGCCCAGGGCGCCGAGAAGGTCCAGCTCCTCCACCGCCTCGGGCAGCTCTGCGAGGAGCGGCTCTCCGCGCCGGATCGCGCCGCCGAGGCGTACGAGGCGGCGGTGCAGGCGGACCCGCGCCACGCGCCGTCGCTCCGCGCCCTCGAGGCGCTCTACGAGGCCGCGGGGCGCAAGGAGGACCTCTTCCAGAACCTCGGCGCGCAGCGCGGCTGCGCCGGGGACGCCGCCGCGAAGGAGCGCGTCCTCGCGAAGATGGCCGGGCTCGCCGGCGAGCTCGGCCGGCTCGACGAGGCCGTCGCGCTGTGGAAGGACGTGCTCGTCGCGCGCCCGCGCCACGAGGAGGCGCTCGCCGCCCTCGAGGAGCTGTACGAGCGGCTCGAGCGGTGGTCGGACCTCGCGCAGCACCTGCGGGTGCGGGTGCAGGCCACCGTCGACCGCCGCGAGATCGCGCGGCTGAACGACAAGCTCGGTCTCGTCCTCCGCGCGCGGCTCGGCGACGCCACCCAGGCGATCCAGTCGTACAAGGCGGTCCTCGACACCGACCCGCGCAACCGGCGGGCGCTCGAGGCGCTGCGGGACATCCACGCCGCGCAGGGCGACCTCGACGCGCTCGTCGGGATCTGGCGGCGCCTCGTCCCGCTCCAGGAGGACGCCGCGGGCGTGAAGCGGGCCCGCCTCGAGCTCGCCGAGGTGCTGCTCCGCGCCGGGAACAAGCGCGACGCCGTCGAGCAGGCGAAGCTCGCGTTCGACATCGAGCCCCACGCCGCCGACGAGCTCGTGCGGATCGAGGAGGTCTTCCGGCAGGCGGGCGCGGCGCAGGACGGCGTGCGCGCCGCCGAGGCCCGCGCGGCGCTGCTCGCCGCGCAGGGCGGCCCGGCCGAGGCGGTCCCGGCGTGGCTCGCGGTCGCCGAGCTCTGGAAGGGGCAGAAGCGCGCCGACGCCGCCGCCGCCGCGCTCGAGAAGGTCCTCGAGCTCGATCCCGCGAACCGCACCGCCTACGAGGAGCTCCGGCAGCTCCACTCCGAGGGCGGGAACTGGCGCGCCTTCGCGCGCATCTGCGACCTGTTCGCGCCGCAGATCGCCGACCCCGCGGAGAAGATCGCGGTGCTGAAGGAGGTCGCGGGCGTCCACGAGCGGAAGCTCGGGCAGAAGGAGATGTCCTTCCTGTCCTGGTGCCGCGCCCTGGCGGAGGCGCCCGGCGATCCCGAGGCGCTCGCCGCGGCCGAGCGGCTCGCCGTCGAGACCGAGGCGCTCGACGAGCTCGCCGCGGTGCTCGAGCAGGTGTCCGAGGAGGCGCGCGGGATGGTGAAGGCGCGGCTCCTCCTGCGGCTCGGGAAGCTGCGGGACGAGAACCTCGACGACGCCGACGGCGCGGAGGCGGCCTACCGCCGCGCCCTCGAGGCGGACCCGGCCAGCCCGGAGGCGCTCGAGGCGCTCACGCAGCTCTTCAAGCGGCGCGGGCGCATCCGCGACCTCGTCATCACGCTCGAGCAGAAGCTCGAGGCCGCGGCGGGCCTCGACGAGAAGAAGGCGATGCTCCTCGAGGTCGCGAAGCTCTACGACGCCGAGATGGGGGACGTGGAGGAGGCGATCACCGCGCTGCGCCGCCTGCTCGAGCTCGACGGGTCCGACGCCGCGGCGCTCGCGCAGCTCTCCGCCCTCTACCGGCGCGAGCAGCGCTGGCAGGACCTCGCGCAGGTCCTCTCGCGCGCCCGCGATCTCGCCGCGACGGACGAGGCGCGGGTCGCGTTCCAGCTGCAGATCGCGGCGCTGTACGAGAACGAGATCTCCGACGACGAGGCGGCGGTGGAGGCCTACCGCACCGTCGTGGGGCTCGACGACCGGTCGAAGGAGGCGCTCGCCGGCCTCGAGCGGCTCTACACGAAGCTCGACCGGTTCGCCGAGCTGAACCGCGTCTACGAGCGGCAGATCGCGCTCGCCGAGGACCCCCGCGAGCGGAGCCGCATCCTCGCGAAGAGCGCGGGGATCCACGACGAGAAGCTCCACGACCCGCGGAGCGCCGTCGAGAAGAACGAGGCGATCCTCGCGATCGACGGCGGAAACCTCCCGGCGGTGAAGGCCCTCGAGCGGCTCTACCGCGACGCGCGGGAGTGGGAGAAGCTCATCCCGGTCATGCAGCACCACCTGAGCCTCGTGCAGGACCGGCGCGAGCAGGTGGCCCTCGAGGTCGCGATCGGCGAGGTCTGGTGGAAGGAGCTCTCGCGCGTCGACCGCGCCGAGGCGATCTTCAACCACGCGCTCCAGCTCGACCCCGAGTCCCGCGAGGCGGTCTCCGCCCTCGGCCGGCTCTACGAGCGCAGCGGCAACTGGAACCTCGCGCTCGACATGCTCCGGCGCGAGGCGCGCATCGCCGGCGGCGGCAAGGAGGCGGTCGAGGTCCACGTCCGCATCGGCGCGATCTTCGAGGAGATGCTCCTCGACGCCGCGAGCGCGAAGGACGCGTACGGCCGCGCGCTCCAGCTCGAGCCGGGGTGCCTGCCCGCGATCCGCGCGCTGAAGGGCATCGCCGAGCGGGACCGGGACCGCGACCGCTTCCTCGAGATGCTCGTCGAGGAGGCGCGGTACGTGCCGGAGGTCGAGGAGAAGACCCGCCTCTACGCCGAGGTCGGGCGCGTCTACCAGGAGGAGCGCGACGACCGCGACCAGGCGGCGCGCTACTACGAGGAGGCGCTGAAGCGCACGCCGGGCCACCCCGGCGCGGCGAGGCCGCTCTCCGACATCTACGTCGCCCAGACGCGCTGGGCGGACGCGGAGCGCGTCCTCGACGCGATGGTGGAGGCGCTCGGGCAGGGCGGCGACACGAAGGAGCTGTGCCGCCAGAGCTACCGCCAGGGCTACGTCGCCGAGAAGCTCGGGAAGCGGGACAAGGCGCTCGCGTGCTACCGCCGCGCCTACGAGCTCGACGCGACGTACCTCCCGGCGCTCGAGGGGCTCGGCCACCTCCTCGTGCAGGAGAAGCAGTGGGAGGAGGCGCTCCGGATCTTCACCACCGTCATCGTCCACCACCGCGACGGCCTCACCGACCTCGAGGTCGTGGAGACGCACTGGCAGATCGGCGAGATCGCCGAGAAGCTCGGCCAGATCGAGCGGGCGGCGAACGCCTTCAAGAAGGCGCTCGAGATCGACGGGAACCACGAGCCGTCGCGCCGCAGCCTCGCGCGCGTGCTCGAGACGCTCGGGGACTTCGAGGGCGCGGTCGAGCAGCGGCAGCGGCTCCTGCCGCTCCTCGAGGGCCAGGCGAGGTTCGAGCTGTTCGTCGCCATCGGCGAGGCGTGCCGCGATCGGCTGAGCGACCCGTACCAGGCGATCGACGCCTTCCTCGGCGCGTCCCGCCTCGACCCGACGTCGCTCCCGGTGACCGAGGCGCTCCTCGGCCTGTACCGCGAGACGCGCCAGGGCCAGAAGGCCGCGGACGTGCTCGCCCAGATCGTCCGCCGGCCGGAGGTGCAGGCCGACGCGGCGCGCGCCGCGAAGCTCCACGTGTCGCTCGCCGAGATCCTGCGGGACGAGGTGAAGGACGAGACGGGGGCGCTCGCCGAGTGGGAGAAGGCGCTCGACAAGAACCCGCGCCTCGTCCAGGCGTTCGCCGCGATCGAGGAGACGCTCACGCGCGCGAAGCGGTGGGCCGATCTGGAGCAGGCCTACGTCCGGATGATCCAGCGGCTCCCGAAGGGCCCGGAGGCGGCGCAGGCCCGCATCGCGCTCTGGAAGACGCTCGGGGAGCTCTACCGCAACGTGCTCGGGAACGACGACGGGGCGCGGATGGCGTACCAGGTCGTCGCGAAGTCCGATCCGGACGACGCGGTGTCGCTCGAGACCTACGCGGACCTCGCGGCGAGGAAGCCCGGCGGCGAGGGCGAGGCGATCGCGGCGTACCGCCAGCTCCTCAAGGCCGGCGCGAAGGCGCAGAAGGCGGCCTCGGCGCTCGTGACGCTCCACGCGGCGCGCAAGGAGTACGACCTCGCCTACTCCGCCGCGCAGGTGCTCGCGCACCTGCTCGACGCCGCGACCGCGGAGGAGGTCCAGGTCGTCTCGCGCCTCCGCAAGTTCGCGCGGGAGCAGGCGAGCCGCACGCTCGACGACGACGCGTGGGGGCTCGTGCTCCACGAGCGGGTGAAGGGGCCGCTCGCCGACGTCCTGACGCTCCTCGCGCTCCACGCGCGGCCGATGTTCCTGCAGAAGGAGAAGGACCTCGGCATCGTCCCGAAGAAGGACGAGCTCGACGTGCAGGGCTCGATGCTCTTCT
>JAHWYA010000110.1 GCA_020028115.1 Anaeromyxobacter sp. | reverse complement strand
GGGAGGGGCACGCGCACCGGACGGCGAACGTTTCGGCTGCGGTGGAGGTCTCCCGCGTCGCGTTGCGCCCGAAGGCGCAACGCGACGGTGTTAGTTCTTCACGAGCGGCGCCACCTCATGCTGAGGGAGGTGGCACGCCGTGCACGACCAGCGCGCCCCCGCCACCCGCTCGCCCCGCTTCTCCGGCGCGTTCCGCTGGTCGACGTAGTGGCTCGCGGGGATGGGCGTCGGCTCGCCCTTCCGCTTCTCCGCGATCCCGTGGCAGTCCACGCAGGCGTTCGCCTCCCGGGTGATCGGGAGGAAGTCCGCGATCCCGTGCGGGATCACCGGCGGAGCCCCCGGGAACGCGCGCGGGCGCACCGGCCGGTCCCCCGGGGCGGAGTCGTTCTCCTTCACCGGCGCGGGGACGAGGACCTCTTCCGGACCGCCCTTCGCGAGGCCGATCCGGCGCTCGGGGATGGACCGGGGGGCGGGCTCCTTCGCCGCCGCGAGCGCGGCGGCGAGGGCGACGGCGGCGACGGCGGCGACGGCGGCGGGGGTCATGGCGTCCTCCGGGAGAGGGCCTCGTCGGCCTTCGAGACCTTCACCGCGCACTTCTTGAAGTCGGTCTCCTTCGAGATGGGGCAGGTGGCGTCGAGCGTCACGCGGTTCACGAGCACGCCCTCGTCGAACCAGGGCAGGTACACGAGGCCGCGCGGCGGCCGGTTGCGCCCCGTCGTCTCGACGCGGGCGTAGACCTTCCCGCGGCGCGACGCGAGCTCGGCGAGGCCGCCGCGCGCGAGGCCGCGCGCCTCGGCGTCCTTCGGATGCATCCAGAGGACCGCCTGCGGCACCGCCGCGTGGAGCTCCGGGACGCGCCGCGTCATCGTGCCCGAGTGCCAGTGCTCGAGGACGCGCCCGGTG
The DNA here is from genome assembly GCA_020028115.1 of Anaeromyxobacter sp. Classification (GTDB taxonomy): domain Bacteria; phylum Myxococcota; class Myxococcia; order Myxococcales; family Anaeromyxobacteraceae; genus Anaeromyxobacter. Next base: position 5,533 of record JAHWYA010000110.1, on the reverse strand, counting down.
CAGAGCACGAGATCGTAGGTCGCGTCCGGCGGCTCCGGCGGCGGCGCCCACGGCCGGAAGAAGATCTTGGCCTTCCCCTCGAGCGAGACCTTCTCGCCCTGCCCCGGCCCGGCGAGCGTGCCCTCCGGCAGCTTCTTCAGCTGCTTGCCGTAGAAGTCGACGCCGCTCCCGCGGCGGGCGTACGGGTCGTGCTCCTCGTTGAAGCGCCAGCGGGTCTCCTTCCCGGCGACGACCGGCCAGCGCAGCCCGTGCACGTCGTCGCGGAGGTAGACGTCGAACGCCGCGAGGTCGTGGCCGTGGCCGCGGCCGAACCGGGCGTACTCCTCGAAGAGCGCCTTCTCGGGGAACCACGCGATCCGCGCCGCCTCGACCGTCCCGTTCGACGCGCCCTTCGCGACCGGATCCGGCCAGCGGAACCCCTTCGCCTCTCGCGTCTCGTAGAGGACCTCGTAGAGCGTCTGATCGGGCCGGTAGCCCATCGCGGCCGCCGCGGCGAGGACGTCCGGCAGCTTCCCGTCGTCGAACCCCTCCGCCTTCAGCCCCGGCACCTTCTGCTCGCCCCAGACCTCGCGCAGCGTGATCCGCTTCGCGAGCTCCATCATCTGCCACACGTCGCTGCGGGCCTCGCCGGGCGGCCGGACCTGCTGCCGCCAGAGCTGCGTCCGCCGCTCGGAGTTGCCGTACCCGCCCCACTTCTCGAAGTGGAGCGCCGCGGGGAGGATGAGGTCGGCGCACTTCGCCGAGAAGGTCGGGTAGACGTCCGAGACCACGACGAACGCGTCCATCGCGCGCGCCGCCTGGATCCAGTGGTTCGCGTTGGCGGTGGACTGGAAGGGGTTCGTGACCTGGACCCACAGCCAGCCGAGCCGCCCGTCCTCGAGCGCCCGCATCATCTCGGTGATGTGGAAGCCGATCTTCGGGTTCACGGTGCGCGCGGGGAGGCGCCAGACCTCCTCCGCCTCGTGGCGGTGCTGGGGATCCTCGACCACCATGTCGGCGGGGAGCCGGTGCGCGAAGGTGCCGACCTCGCGGGCGGTGCCGCACGCCGACGGCTGGCCGGTGAGCGAGAACGCGCCGTTGCCGGGCCGCGCGTACTTGCCGGTGAGGAGGTGGAGCGCGTAGGCCTGTTCGTTCACCCACGTCCCGCGGGTGTGCTGGTTGAACCCCATCGTCCAGTACGAGACGATCTTGCGGGCGCGGTCGCAGTACACGTCGGCGAGCCCGCGGAGCTTCGCCGCGAAGGCCTCGAGCGGCTCGTCGGGATCGCCCTTCGCGAGCGGCGCGACGGCCTCGAGCGTGTAGGGCTCGAGCGCGCGCCGGTACTCGTCGAACGAGACGAGCCAGTGCCCCCCGGCCTGCTCCGCGTGCCGCTGCTCGACGACGTCCCCCGGCTTCCCGCCGAGGAGCGCCGCGTCCTCCTTCGTGAGCACGACCGAGCGCTGGCGGGCGCGCGTCGGCAGCTCGTCGGGGTGCGCGTACCGCTCGTCGGGCCGCATCCCGTAGCCGATGTCGGTCCACCCGGCCGCGAAGACGCAGTGGCGATCCACGTACTCGCGGTCCACCGCGCCGCGCGTCACGATCTCGCGGGCGAGGTAGTTCATGATCGCGAGGTCGGTGTTCGGCCGGAACACGAGCTCCACGTCCGCGACGTCGGAGGACGCGTTGCCGTACGTGGTGAGGTTCACGATCCGGTAGGACGGGGACGCGAGCCGCATCGCCTCGATGCGCGCCCAGAGCATCGGGTGCATCTCCGCCATGTTCGCGCCCCAGAGCACGATCGTCTCGGTGAGCTCGATGTCGTCGTAGCAGCCCGCCGGCTCGTCGATCCCGAACGTCTGCATGAACCCGGCGACCGCGGAGGCCATGCAGTGGCGCGCGTTCGGGTCGAGGTTGTTCGAGCGCCAGCCCGCCTTCACGAGCTTCGCCGCGGCGTAGCCCTCCATGATGGTGTACTGGCCCGACCCCATGATCCCGACGCCGGTCGGGCCGAGCCGCGCGAAGTGGCGCTTCCACTCGCGCGCCATCACGTCGAGCGCCTCCTTCCAGGAGACCGGCTCGAAGTCGCCCTGCTTGTCGAAGCGGCCGCCCTTCTTGCGGAGGAGCGGCGTCGTGAGCCGGTCCGCGGCGGCGTGGACCTGCGGCAGCGCGAGCCCCTTCGCGCACAGGAGGCCGCGGTTCACCGGGCTGTCCGGATCGCCGCGCACCGACACGACCTTCCCGTTCGCCGTCGCGACGAGGACACCGCAGCCGACGCCGCAGAACCGGCAGGGCGCCTTGTCCCACTTCCACGTCCGCTCGGGCGGCGCGCCCGCGACGGTGGCGGAGACGGGGAGCGCGGCCGCGGCGGCCGCGACCGCGGTCGTCCCGAGGAACTCGCGGCGGGTGAGCTTCGGGTCCATGGATCCCTCCTCGCGCCGGAGCCGGCGCGTCGAGGCAAGTTGCATGCCCCGCGCCGGGTGCAAGGCCGCGGAATGACGAGGAGCCGTCGCGGCGCGCACCTGCCGGTCGGTGACGAGGGTACCCGCCGCGCGGTGCGCGACGGCGGCCTGGGTGGGGAGGCCCCGTGAGGGCGTACACGCGGGGGGCACGAGGACCTTGCGGCCAGGTGCCTCCCGCTCGACGCGGCGCTACTTCTGGCGCTGCTGCTTTGCTGCACGTTGTCCGCCTTCTTCTTCTCGTCGGCGGACCTCCGCTGGGTGCAGCACCCTCCGTCGGGGACGCCCGATCCAGGCAAGCGGACGCTTTTCAAACGGCCCGTCGATGGCCACTTCGCTCGTCGGGGGGGTTCGCCGTACCATCCGCCGATGCAGCTCAGCCACCACGGCAAGGTCGCGCTGACCATCACCGCCCTCGTCGGGGTCGCGCTGGGGCTCGTCTCGTACAAGGTGTCCCGCCTGGGCTACTCGCTCGCGGACGTCCTCCCGGCCACGCAATACGAGCTCACCTACGCGCTCTCCTTCGACGGGCACGGCGGCGACGTCCGGGTGCGGAGCTTCCTCCCGACGAGCGGCGCGCACCAGACGGTGAGCGACGAGCGCGACGTCTCCTCCGGGCTCCACCTCGCGCAGGCGATGGAGGGGGCGAATCGGGTCGCCACCTGGACCGGCGCCGAGGTGCGCGACGGCTCGGAGATCCGTCACACGTTCAAGGTGCTGGCTCGCCGGGTCTCGTACGACATCCCGCCCGAGCTGCCCGTCCCCGAGTCCTATCCGCCGTCGGTCGCCGCCTACCTGCGCCCGGAGAAGGCCATCCAGGTGGACGCGCCCGAGATCGGCGCGACCGTCGAGCGGATCCGCTCGGCCGAGGGCCCGCTGCTCGAACGGCTCCGCAAGATCTACGATCTCACCGTCGCGCTCACCCCGCGTCCGTTCAAGGGGACCACCGACGCGCTCACCGCGCTGCGCCTCGGGGAGGCGTCCTGCAACGGCAAGAGCCGGCTCTTCGTGGCGCTGGCGCGCGCGAGCGGCATCCCGGCCCGGCTCGTCGGCGGCCTCATCATGCAGCCGGGCGCGAAGCGCACCTCGCACCAGTGGGTGGAGGCGTGGGTGGCCGGCCACTGGGTTCCGTTCTGCCCGCTCAACCGCCACTTCGCCGAGCTGCCGGAGCGCTACCTCGTCCTGTACTACGGCGACGAGAGCCTGTTCACGCACACGAAGGACATCAACTTCGACTATCGCTTCGAGACGCGCAGCGCCCTCGTGCCCTCCCCGCGGGCCAAGGCGAGCTTCACGTTCGTCGACGTGTGGGGGCTCTTCGACCGGCTGAACCTGCCCTTCTCGCTCCTGCGCACGATCCTCATGCTGCCGGTGGGCGCGCTCGTGGTCGTGCTGTTCCGCAACGTCGTGGGGATGCCGACGTTCGGGACCTTCCTCCCCGCGCTGCTCGCCGCCGCCGCCGGCGAGACCGGAGCGGTGTTCGGCGTCGTCGCGGTGGTGATCACGGTGGCCGTCGTCGCCGCGGTGCGCTGGGGAATGCAGCGGCTCGAGCTGCTCCACTCGCCCACCCTCGCCATCCTCCTCGCCGCGGTGGTGTTCTCGCTGCTCACCACCACCCTGCTCGCCGATCGGCTCGGGATCGCGCCGCTCACGCGGGTGACCTTGTTCCCGATCGCTGTGCTCGCGATCTGCGCGGAGCGCTTCTACCTGTCGCTCACCGAGCACGGCGGCCGCGCGGCGGGCAAGGAGCTCGCCGGCACGCTCCTCGTGATGCTCGCCTGCTACATCCTCATGAACTCGCTCGCGCTCCAGGTCCTGGTGATCGGGTTCCCCGAGGTGCTGTTCCTCGTGGTCGCCGCGAACGTCTACCTGGGCCGCTGGGTGGGGATGCGGCTCAGCGAGTACCGACGGTTCCGCGGCCTGCTGCGGGTGACGCCGTGACCGGCCTCTCCGCGCTGCGCGCGCGCGCCCGCGCCCTCCTCGCCCGCCGCGGCGCGGTGGTCGGCATCAACCGGCGCAACCTCGCGCTCGTCTATCCCAACAACGCGCGGAACGACTACCCGCTCGCCGACGACAAGCTCCTCGCGAAGGAGCTGTTCGTCGCGGCGGGCGTCCCGGTCCCCGAGACCCTCGCCGTGTGCGACGGCCTGTTCGCGGTGCCGGCCACGATCGAGGCGCTCCGCGGCCAGCGGGACTTCGTGGTGAAGCCGGCGAACGGCTCGGGCGGCGGCGGCATCCTCGTGGTCGGCGGGTGGGAGGCGGGGCGCTCGTGCTGGCTGCTCGCCGGCGGCGTGCCGCTCTCGCCGGTCACCCTCGGGCGCCACCTTGCCGACATCGTCTTCGGCGTCCACTCGAACCAGCTCGAGGACCGCGCCTTCGTGGAGCGGCGCATCGTACCGCACGCGCTCTTCTCCTCGCTCTGGGCGGACGGGCTCTGCGACATCCGCGTCATCACCCTGCGCTCCGTCCCGGTCATGTCGATGATCCGCGTGCCCACCGCGGAGTCGGGCGGGCGCGCGAACCTCCACCAGGGCGGGCTCGGGATCGCGGTGGATCTCGCGACCGGGCGGACCTTCCGAGCGCTCCACCACGGGCGCGCCATCGAGCGGCACCCGGAGTCGGGCGCGCCGCTCCTCGGCCTCGAGCTCCCTGCCTGGCCGGAGGTGCTGGAGGTGTCGCGCCGCGCCGCGCGCGCCGTGCCGCTCGGGTACCTGGGCGTGGACGTGGTGGTCGACCGGGACCGCGGCCCGCTCGTGCTCGAGATCAACGTCCGGCCCGGACTCGAGATCCAGAACGTCAACGGCGCGGGGCTCGGCCCGGCGATCGCGCGCGCGGAGGGGACGGCGTGAACCGCGTGATGCTCGATCGGCTCTGGCCGCTGCTCACCGGGCTCGCCGTCCTGCTCGCGGGCGTGCTCGTCCTCGAGGGGTACGCGGCACGGCGGGCCGCCGACCCGCTCCGGATCACGATCCAGGACGAGCGGATCCCGTCCGCCGACGAGGACGCCGGCGAGGCGCCCGCCGCCCTCGAGCGCCGCGACGAGGCGCCGCCGGTCTCGCCGCGGCACGCCCAGGCCCGGACGCTGGCGCGCCGGGCCG
>JAHWYA010000589.1 GCA_020028115.1 Anaeromyxobacter sp. | reverse complement strand
CTCCTCGGCCTCGCCCTCGCCCGGGTTGTGACGGCGGTGGCCGCGTCGCTCGGCGGCGCGCTCCTCTTCGGCCTCGGGCTCCTCGCGTGCTTCCCCGGGACCGCGCTCGCGCGGGAGCTCGCCGGGCGGCCGGCCGCGGTCGCCGGCTTCGCCCTCGTCGTCGGCATCGCGGGCGCGGCGCTGCAGCTCTCGCGGCCCCCAGCGCCTACGTCTCGGGAGGACCCAGCAGCTCGAAGTCCGGGATCTCCGCCTTGAGGAAGTCGCGGAGCCGCGCCGTGAGCTTCGCCTCGATCTGGCGCGCCCGCTCGCGCGTGAGCTTGAAGCGGTCGCCGACCTCCTGGAGCGTGAGGGGCGGCTCGCCCTCGCGCGGCAGGAGCCGCTTCTCGAAGATGAACCGCTCCTTCTCGTCGGTGATGGTCCGCGCGAAGATCTCGAGCTTCTCCCGGAAGATCCGTCGCAGCTGCTCGTCCGCGATCCGGTCGTCCGCCGCGGGCGCGTGCGCCGTCGTGACGCGGTCGAGGTGCGTCTGCCGGGAGCCCTCGTCGCCGGAGGAGAGCGGCGCGTCCAGGGAGACGTCGTCGCCGGCCATGCGGGCCGCCATCTCCTCGACCTCGCCCTCCTCGACCTGGAGGTTCTTCGCGAGGAGCCGCGGGGTGGGATCGATGCCGCGGGCGAGCAGCTTCTCCCGCTCCTTCCCGAGGTTGAAGAAGAGCTTCCGCTGCGCCTGCGTCGTCCCGAGCTTCACCATCCTCCAGTTCTCCATGACGAACCGGATGATGTAGGCGCGGATCCACCACGCGGCGTACGACGAGAGCTTCACGCCCTTCCACGGGTCGTACTTCTTCACGGCCTGCATGAGGCCGAGGTTCCCCTCCTGCACGAGGTCGAGGAGCTGGAACGCGGTCCGCCGGTACTCGTGGGCGATCTTCACGACGAGGCGGAGGTTCGAGGCGACGAGCCGGTAGGCGGCGTCGACGTCGCCGGTCTCGTGGAAGCGCACCGCGAGGGCGTGCTCCTCCTCGCGCGACAGCACGGGGTGGCGCGCCACCTCCGCCATGTAGGCGCGGAGCGGATCGTACCGGACGAGGCCGCCGCCGCCCGGCTCGCGGGCCGGGGGCCTGCCCGCGGGCGGGACGGTGACGGGGACGGGGAGGTCCCGGGACTCGTCGTGGTCGTGGTCGTCGTCGCGGTGCGCGTCGGACATCGGCGGGGCGCCGCCCGGGAAGAATGGTGGCCGGGACGGGCGTTTGATATAGAGGATGCACGATTCGCGCAAGCGCGCGAGTCGCCACAGGCGCATGGCGGGCCTCGCGGAACGGCGCGGGCCCCTGTCCTAAGGACCGGGGCCGACGCGGTATTTGCGAGAGACGCCGCCATGCGCCACGACGGACCCCGACACGCTCGGGGGCCACGGAGTGACCAGCATGGAGAATCACCAGGGGGAGGCGCCCTCGCCGGCGCCTTCCGACTACGTCTCGGAAGCGTCCTTCGACGAGCTCAACCTCTCCGAGCCCATCCGCCGCGCGGTCGCCGAGCGCGGCTACACGAAGCCGACGCCGGTCCAGTCCGCCTCGTTCCGCCCGATCCGCGACGGCAAGGACGTGATCGTCCGGTCGAAGACGGGCACGGGCAAGACCGCCGCCTTCGGCATCCCCATCCTCGAGCGGATCCCCGCCGGCCGCCGGAAGGCCTCGGCGCTCGTGATGTGCCCGACCCGCGAGCTCGCGCTGCAGGTCGCCGAGGAGCTCAAGGACCTCGCGAAGCACAAGGACCTGCGCGTCGTCACCGTCTACGGCGGCGCCTCGATGGGCGACCAGAAGGACAAGCTCGAGGACGGCGCGGAGATCGTGGTCGGGACGCCCGGCCGCATCTTCGACTTCATCCGCCGCAAGAGCCTCGTGCTCGACGAGGCGATGGTCTGCTGCCTCGACGAGGCGGACGAGATGCTGAACATGGGGTTCTTCGAGGAGGTCACCCGGATCCTCGACCACCTCCCGGACGACTGCCAGCAGCTCCTGTTCTCCGCGACCGTCCCCGCGGACATCGAGCAGATCATCCACGAGTACCTCACGACGCCCGAGACGATCCTGCTCTCCGGCGACGAGTACAAGGTCGAGAACATCCACAACGTGATGTATCCGGCCGTGGACGCGTATCCGAAGCCCCGCAACCTCCTCTACATGACGAGCGGGTGATGGCGAAGGTGAAGCGCGGCGAGGTCCGCTTCATGGTCGCGACCGACATCGCGGCGCGCGGCATCGACATCTCCGACCTCTCCCACGTGATCAACTACTCGCTCCCGGAGGACCCGGCGGTGTTCCTCCACCGCGTCGGGCGGACCGGCCGCATCGGCAAGAAGGGGACGAGCCTCTCGCTCGTGTCCGGCGGCGACATCCATACCCTCACCGCGCTCCAGAAGAAGTACGGGATCGCCTTCGAGGAGAAGAAGCTCCCGACGCCGGAGGAGGCGCGCAAGGTCTGGACCGATCGCCACGTGGCGGAGCTCAAGGACGCGATGAGCTCCTCGATCTTCGAGGCGTTCATCCCGCTCGCGCAGGAGTTCCGGAACCGGCAGGATGGCGACTGGCTCGTCGCCTACGCCCTCAAGTACTTCTTCACGCACCACCGCATCGAGATGATGACGGACGTGCAGAAGGCCGAGCACAAGCGGCTCGAGCACGAGCGCAAGGAGCGGGAGGCCGCGCGGAAGGTGGAGCCGCCGCGCCGGGAGGGCCGAGAGGGTCGGGGTGGCCGCGGCCGCGACGGCGAGCGGAGGCCGCGCGACGGCGAGCGGCGGCGCGATCGCGAGCGG
>JAHWYA010000109.1 GCA_020028115.1 Anaeromyxobacter sp. | reverse complement strand
GGCAACGCGGACGGCTGACAACCTCGCGACCCGACCGCACCGTCCTAGTACCTTCGGTCCATGGCGCGTTGACCCATCCGCGGCGATCTCCTACAGTCCGCCCTTTCCGGGGGGACCCAGTGGAGAAGACCGCCATGCGCCACGCCGTCGCCGTCGCCGCGCTCGTCATCGCCGGAACCGCCTCCGCGGCCGGCGCGGGTGGACCGCCGGGCTGTCCGACCGGGACGGACTGGACGCGGTCCATCACCGACAGCTACGGCGAGACGACCTACCGGATCACCGGTCCGTGCTTCGTCACGTTTCCGGCGGACTTCCTCGTCACCGTGACGGTGAGCGACCCAGTACGCACGAGCAGCTGGGTCGGGTCGGCGTGGACGATCGTGGACACCCGGCTCGACGTCACCGGGGCCTCGACGACGATCGGGAGCGGCCCGTCCGTCGTGACGGACCCGAGCGGCCTCTGGACCCGCTCCTTTCACGACGTGTACAGCAGCGGCACGCCGGTGAACCACACGATCAAGTTCAACGTGACGGATCTCGGGCAGGGCGCGTCCGCCGGGCACTACTGGACACCCTCGATCATCGGGACCATCACCTACGATCCGTACCCCGAGGCCGTGGTCTCGACGGACCCCGGGCTCTCGACCACCGGCGTTCCGTACGTGCACCAGGAGGTGGAGACCACCGGCTGCGGCACGAGCGGCGCGCTCCCCGCGCTCCTCGGCCTCGCGGCCCTCGGCGTCGCTGCCTGGCCGCGCCGCCGCGCGCGCCGGTAGCGCTCCGGCCGCGTCAGGTCGGGAGCGGAGCGGCGCCGGGCTCCCTCTCCGGCGACGACTCCGTGAGCTCGCGGGGACGGGTGGGGGCCCCGTGGGTGACGCGGCGCGCCGGCGCACCGCGGCAGAACGCGCGGGGTCACCGCCGCGCGACGAACGCCTGCAGCGCCTTCTTGTCGGGCGCGACGAGCTCCTGCACCCGCGCCTTGTTCACGTCGGCGACGATGATCTCGCCGATCTCCTGGACGACCGAGTTGAAGAGCCCCTCCGACTTCATGCCCTCGGCCTGGCGCTGGTTGTCGTCGGTCGGCGTCACGTAGTGGGCCGAGTCGATCTTGTAGCGGTGGAAGAGGAAGAGCTGCACGAGCGTCATGAGCCGCTTCTTCCGGAGCGTCAGGTCGAAGTTGTTCTGGTCGCGCACCGAGAGGATCGCCCGGCCGCGGCGGTCCTCGATGTGCGCGAAGATGACGTTCAGCTTCTTCTCCCCGTCGCTCGAGAAGATGGAGAGCTCGAGCAGGTCCGAGCTCGAGGTGTGCGGCTTGAGCTGCACGCGGAGCTTGCCCGGGACGCCGTGGTGGGCGCGCCAGACGTCGAGCCACTCCTCGAGCACCTTGGGCGGGACCTCGGTCTGGACGAGGTGCTGGTGCTGCGTCGAGCCCTGGCCCATCGCCTTCGTCGTAGACGTCCGCCCGGAGATGGACATGAGCGCCGCGTCCGCGCGCGGGCCGCCGACGAGGGTCTGCGGCGTGCGGTAGCCCGACTCGAGGAGCCGGAACTTCCGCTGCAGCCGCGCGAGGGCGAGCATCCCGTCCTGCCGGAGGGCGGTCGTGAACTCCTCCGAGGCGAGGCCGTCGATCTGGTGGCCGCCGTACGTGATGAAGTTGAAGACGAACCCCATCTTCCCGAGCTCGTCCGGGAAGCGGCGCATCTGCTCGTCGTTCATCCCGGTCGTGTCCCAGTTGAACGACGGCGAGAGGTTGTAGGCGAGCATCTTGTCCGGGAAGGCCGCGTGGATCGCGGCCGAGAACTTCCTCGCGTCCGCGAGGTCGGCGGTCTTCGTCTCCATCCAGAGGAGGTCGGCGAAGGGGGCCGCCGCGAGGGACTTCGCGATCGCGTAGTCGATCCCGGCGCGCACCTGGTAGTAGCCGTCCGGCGTCTTCGCGTGCTCGCAGTCCCACGGGACGTGGACGCCGAGGGCGCGCGCCTTCTCCCGCGCCTGGTAGAACGGCGCCCGCGCCGCGAACGCCTTCCACTGGTCGGCCGACAGGGCGAGGTGCTCGCCCTCGCTCTCGCGGAAGGCGATGACGTTCCCCACCGCCTCGGCGTAGGTGCAGACGCCCGCCTCCTGCTGCCAGACGTCGACGAACTTGTCGAACACCCGGTCGAGCGCCGCGTCGACGGTCGCGACGCCGCCCTTCTGCCAGTCGGCGGCGCTCTGCGCGATGGCCTTGTCGAACCCGAGCTTGGCGAGCCACGCGTCGGCGGCGGCGTACTCCTCCTCGCAGACGCCGTACAGCTCGTGGCCGGAGAGCTCCTCGACCCCGGCGCGCCGGAACTGCCGCAGGATCGCGAGGAACGCGGCGCGGAAGCTCGGGAGGTTGAGGTGCGTCGCCCCGAGCATGAAGGGCTGGTCGCGGTCGTCGCTGCGGCCGTCGAGGAGCGTCGCCGACTCCGCGTCGGTGCGCGCGACGAGGATCCCCGGGACGCCCATCACGTCGAGCTGGAACCGCGCGGCGGAGAGCCGCTTCAGCTGCTCGTCCTCGGAGACGAGCACCTTGCCGCCCTGGTGGCCGCACTTCTTCACGCCGGGCTTCTGGTCCTCGATGTGGTAGCCCGGCACGCCGACCTCGACGAAGCGCCGGATGAGGTTGCGCACGTGGGCGTCGCCGCCGTGGCCGGTGTCGGCGTCCGCGATGATGAACGGGCGGAAGTCCACCTCCGGCGTCGCCTTGCGCTGCGCCTCCGTCATGCGGGCGCGCGCGTGGTACTGGTTCCGGTCGGCGGTGAGCAGCGCCCGCACGATGGGCGCGGCCTCGTCCGGCACCTGCGAGAGCGGGTAGCTCGCGAGGTCGGGGCCGGGGTCCTCCAGCGCCGAGCCCTTCGCCGAGGTCGCCCAGCCGCCGAGGTAGATGCCGTCGATCCCCATCCTCTTCATCGCGACCGCCTGGCCCGGCGAGTACGGACCGAAGGTCGTGATGCACTTCTTCTGCTCGAAGAGCTGCCGGAGCCGGGCGTAGAAGGCCTCGGCGGCGTCGCGGGCGAGCGTGTACTCCCGCCGGATGGCGCCGCGCTGCTCCGCCACTTCCCGCGCGGTGTAGACGCGCCGGATGCCCTGGAACCGGGGGCTCGCGAACCACTGCCTGAGCTCCTCGATCTCCTTCTCGATGTCCATGGTCCTCTCCCTTCCCGCGGATCGGTCGCGGGGGGCGCGGGTGGCGTGCCGGCGGGCAGCGGCCCGGTAACCGGAATTTCCTATCTGCGGGCCGGTCTCGCCGCATCGCGTCGAGGCGCCCCCGCTCGGGGCGGCGCCAGGCGAGCGGCGGCCCGCAGGGGACGGAGGACGCCGAAAAACGAGCGGGGCCGGGTTTCCCCGGCCCCGCGCCCCTCGCCGAGGGGTTCGACCCTCGACGCGCGGCTTACTTCTGCTCCTTGCGCGCGGCGATCTCCTTCTCGAGCTCCTCGAGCTCGCCACCCTTCGGCGCCGCGGGCGCCTCGTCCAGCTTCTCCTCGCCGGGCTTGCCGGTGAAGTAGGCCGACCCGGCCGCGAAGTTGCCCGGCTGCACGGTCGCCGCGAGCTCCGTCGCGCCCTGCTTCACGCCGCCCGTGACCTTCTTCGCGATCGCGAAGGCGAACAGGGCGAACCCGATGAAGGGGAGGAACATGAGGAACAGCGCGCCGAGGAGCGGGACGATGACGAACAGCGCGGGGAAGGGGACCTTCACGTACCTCGCGCCGTCGGCTGCCTTCAGCCGGCCGCCCTCGGAGGGGATGGTCTCCACCTCCCAGTTGCGCGTGTTCCAGTAGTAGCCGCTGCCGACCTTCGCTCCACCCGTGTACTTGGCCATGTCGTCCTCCCTTCGATGTGGAGTCTCGCGCTTCCCGCGCGCGTTCGAAATTGGGACGAGTCCCCATCCGCACGGGAATGAGTCCGGAGAAGGCCTCGGGTGGATTCCCGATGCGGCGGGGCGCCGCAGCGAAACCCCCGTCGTGGCAGCCGGTTGCCCCATGTTGACGCACCCCGGCGCGGCAGACGGAGCGGCCGCGCTCCCCCGGGTCCGCCGCGTGTGCTACGAGCGAAGGGGCGGGACGGACTGATACTTTACGTGCATGCCGCGGCGGCGGGCGGCGGGGAAAGGGCTCCGGGCATGACGTTCAAGCACCTGATCGTTCACGTGGACGGCGGCGCGCGGGCGCAAGCGAGGCTCGAGCTCGCGGTGAAGCTCGCGCGGCGGTTCGGGGCGCGGCTCACCGGCCTGTTCGTCGAGGGCGAGGCGCCGGGCCTGAAGCTCCGCGCCCCCCGGCACGGGAGCCAGGCCGACGCGCTCGCGGCGGCCGCGACGCGCTTCGCGGCCGCGGTGGGCGAGGCGAAGCTCGAGTCCGACTTCTGGAAGGTGCCGTCGGGCGAGCTCGACCCCGGGGGCGTCGCGGCGCACTTCTGCCGGTACGCGGACCTCGCCATCCTCGGGCAGCCGGATCCCGAGGAGGCGCGCGTCCCGGAGGACCTCGCCACGAAGGTCCTGCTCGAGAGCGGGCGCCCCGTCCTCCTCGTGCCCGCCGAGGGCAGGTTCGAGGACGTCGGCCGCCGCGCCGTCGTCGAGTGGTTCGGGAGCCGCGAGTCGGCCCGGGCGCTCGGCGACGCGATCCCGCTCCTGCGCGGCGCGCAGGCGGTCCACGTCCTCGACGTCCGCAGCCGCGAGGAGGGCCTCGGCGACGACGACGAGCCCGCCCGCGAGGTGCTGCGTCACCTCGCGGCGCACGGCATCCGCGCGCAGGCGGAGCCGACCTACCTGGCGGTCCGGGAGGCGAAGGCGCGCGGCCTCGACGTCCTCGACGTCCTCCTCAACCGCTCGAGCGACCTCGGCGCGGACCTCGTCGTCATGGGCGCCCGCGGCCGGCACGGCGTGCCGTTCCCGAGCGTCGCGCGCACGGCGCGGCGCAGCCTCGAGGAGATCACCGCGCCGGTGCTGCTGTCCCACTGAGTCCCCCACGGCGCTCGGGGCCGACCTCGTCGCCGGACGGCGTGCGCTAGCGCGGCTCGAGCCCGAGGTAGGTCTCGACGACGCGGGGGTCGCTCGCGAGCGCGGCCGCGGCCCCCGCGAGCGTCACCTCGCCCGTCTCGAGGACGAAGCCCTCGTCCGCGACCTGCAGGGCGGCGCGCGCGTTCTGCTCCACGAGCAGGATCGCGACCCCCTGCGCGCGGAGCCGCACGAGCACCTGGAAGATCTCGCGGACGACGATGGGGGCGAGCCCGAGGGACGGCTCGTCGAGGAGGAGGAGCCGGGGGCGGCCCATGAGCGCGCGGCCGAGGGCGAGCATCTGCCGCTCGCCCCCCGAGAGCGTGCCCGCGAGCTGGCCGCGCCGCTCGCGGAGCCTGGGGAAGATGCCGAACACCTCCTCGAGCAGGGCGCGCCGCTCGCCGCGCCCGGCGCGGCGGAGCGGGAACGCGCCGAGGACGAGGTTGTCCTCGACGCTCATCCCGGTGAAGAGCTCGCGCGTCTCCGGGACGAGCGCGAGGCCGCGGCCGGCGTTCTCCTCGACGGGGTCCCCGGTGATGCGGCGGCCGTCGAGCAGCACCTCGCCCGCGGCGACGGGGAGGAGCCCCGCCACGGCCGAGAGGAGCGTCGTCTTGCCGGCGCCGTTCGGGCCGATCACCGTGGCGACCCGCCCCGGCGCGACGCGCAGCGACACGCCGCGCACCGCCGCGATCTTTCCGTACCGGACCTCGAGGCCCCGCACCTCGAGCAGCGCGTCGCCCCCGCTCACGCGACGCCCCCGAGGTAGGCCTCGATCACGGCGGGATCGCGCCGGACGTCCGCCGGGAGCCCTGCCGCGATCCGCTTGCCAAAGTCCATCACCACCACCCGGTCCGCGACCGCGAGGACGAGGTCGACGTCGTGCTCGACGAGGAGGATCGAGGTCCCGCCCGCGCGCAGGGCGCGGAGGAGGTCCGCGAGGGCGCGCTTCTCGAGGTGGCGGAGCCCCGCGCCGGGCTCGTCGAGCAGGAGGAGGACCGGGTCGGCGCAGAGCGCGCGGGCGATCTCGAGCAGGCGCTGCTTGCCGAGCGGGAGCGCCCCGGCGCGCTCGAGGAGGTGGGCGCCGAGGCCGACGCGCTCGACCTGCCGCGCCGCCTCGCCGAGGAGCCTCCGCTCCTCCGCGCGATCGAGCCGGAGGCCCGCCCGGACGATCCCCGTGTCCCCGCGCAGGTGCGCGCCGAGGGCGGCGTTCTCGACGACCGTCATCTCCGGCAGGAGCCGGACGTGCTGGAACGTCCGGCCGAGCCCCATCGCGGCGACGTGCCGCTGACCCCGCCCGTGCACCGCCTCGCCGCGGAAGCGGATCGTGCCGGCGGTCGGGTCCGCGACGCCCGACACGAGGTCGAAGACGGTGGACTTGCCCGCGCCGTTCGGCCCGATCAGCGCGACGAGCTGCCCGGCGCCGACGGTGAAGCTCACTGCGTCGACCGCGGCGAGCCCGCCGAACCGCTT
>JAHWYA010000108.1 GCA_020028115.1 Anaeromyxobacter sp. | reverse complement strand
GGCGCGTCCGGGCGCGACGCTCTCGTCCATCCTGTCGAAGGTCCAGCGGCAGGAGGACGACCGGCGCTGGGGGGATCCCGCCGGGGACGCGGCCGGCGACTCGGACACCGGCGAGGGGGACCAGTACCTCGCCCAGGTCCACCGCGCGCTCCGCACGAACTACGTCGCTCCGGTGACGATCCCCGAGCGTGAGCGGCTCTACCTCGAGGCCAGCGTCATCCTCTGGATCGAGCCGGACGGCCGCGTCGTGCGGTGGCGGCAGGAGCGCTCGTCCGGGAACCCGACCTTCGACGCCGCCGTGGAGCGGACCCTGAAGCTGACCCCGCGCGTGCCCCCGCCGCCCGACCGCATGCGCGAGGCGCTCCGCCGCTCCGGAATCTCGCTCGTCTTCCAGGCCCGCCAGACATGATCCGACGACTCTCCGCTCCACTCCTCGCCGTCCTCGCCGTCCTCGCCGTCCTCGCCGCGCCCGCCGCCGCGCAGGAGCGCCCCACCCTCGTCATCGGCTCGCCGAGCTTCCAGCCGCTGCCGATCGCCGTCGCCGACTTCGCGGGCGAGGGGGAGGCGCGCGCCGCGGCGCGCGAGACCACCGAGGTGGTCCGCGGCGACCTCGCGCTCTCCGGCCTCTTCGACGTCCTCGATCCGAAGGGCTTCCTCGCCGACCCGGCCGAGGGGTACGCGGCGTCCTCCATCCGGTTCGCGCGCTGGGCCGACGTGGGCGCGGACGGGCTCGTGCGCGCCCGGCTCCGGCGGGAGGGCGCCGACGCCGTCGCGGACCTCCACGTGTACGAGGTCCGCGCCGGGCGCGAGACGCTCGCGGTCGCCGTCCGCGCGCCGGCGGCGAACCCGCGCGCGCTCGGCCACCGCGTCGCGGACGAGATCGTCCGGCTCTACACGCGCGAGCGCGGCGTCTTCTCGACGCAGCTCGCCGCGATCCGCAAGGCCCGCGGCCTGTTCGAGCTCGTGCTCTTCGACGCGGACGGGAAGAACCCGCGCGTCCTGCTCTCCGAGCGGTCCATCCTGCTCACGCCGTCCTGGCGGCCGGACGGGAAGGAGCTCCTCCTCACGAGCTACCGCACCGGCCGGCCCGAGCTGTGGGCCCTGCGGCTCTCCGACCGCGCCTTCCGCCGGCTCGGGGACGTGCCGAACGCGATGGGCGGCGTCTACTCGCCCGACGGGACGCAGATCGCGTTCACCGCCACCGAGGGCGGCAACAGCGACGTGTGGGTGATGGCCGCGGACGGCACCGGGGCGCGGAAGCTCACCCGGGAGCCGGCGCTCGACCTCTCGCCGTCGTGGTCCCCGGACGGCAAGCGGATCGCCTTCGTCTCCGACCGCGCCGGGACCCCGCAGATCTACGTGATGGCGTCGGACGGCGGCGGCGTGCGCCGGCTCACGTTCCAGGGGAACTACAACCAGACCCCGCAGTGGAGCCCGCGCGGCGACCTCGTCGCCTTCACCGCCCGCGACGAGCGCAAGGTGTTCGACGTCTTCGTCATCTCCCCCGACTCCGGGAAGATCGACCGGATCACCCAGGACCAGGGGCGCACGAACGAGGAGCCGACCTGGGCGCCGAACGGGCGGCTCCTCGCGTTCAAGAGCGACCGCAAGGGGGCGGCGCTGCTCGTCGTCTCGGATCCGCGGGGCGACCGCCAGACCCCCGTCGCCGCCGGGGTCGGGGAGCTCTCGGCGCCAGCCTGGGGCCCGTTCGCGGAGTAGAGTGGGACCCGTGGCCGAGCGCTTCGCCACCATCGACGTCGGGACGAACACGGTCCTCCTCCTCGTCGCCGAGCGGCGGGGCGCGGCCCTCGTGCCGGTGCTCGAGCGCGCCGAGATCACCCGGCTCGGCCGCGGCGTCGACGCGACCGGCCGGCTCGACCCGGCGGCGATCCGCGAGACGGTGGCGGTGCTCCGCGAGTACGCGCGCTCGGCGCGGGAGCTCGGCGCGCCCGTCGTCGCCTGCGTCGCGACGAGCGCGGCCCGCGACGCCTCGAACGGCGCGGAGTTCTTCGAGGCCGCCCGCGACGCCGCGGAGCTCGTCCCGGAGGTCATCCCCGGGGACGAGGAGGCGCGGCTCGTGTGGGCGAGCGCGTGGCGCGACTTCGGCCGCCCGGGCGAGCCGCTCGCGGTGCTCGACGTGGGCGGCGGCTCGACCGAGCTCTCCTTCGGAGACGGCTCCGCGCCGCGCGGGAGGGCGAGCCTGCAGGTCGGCGCGGTGCGCCTCACCGAGCGCCACGTGCGCGGCGATCCGCCGTCCGCGGCGGAGCTCGACGCGCTGCGCGCGGCGGCGCGCGAGGCGGTGCGGCCGTTCGCGGCGATGGAGGGACGCGCCGAGGGCGGGCGGCTCGTCGGCGTCGCCGGGACCGTGACGACGCTCGCCGCGGTGGCGCAGGCGCTCCCCGCGTACGACGCGGAGCGGGTGCACGGGTCGTGGCTCTCGCTCGCCGAGATCGAGCGGCTCGTCGCGACGCTCGCCGCGCTCACGGTGCGCGAGCGGGCCGCGCTCCCCGGCATGGAGCCGAAGCGCGCCGACGTGATCCTCGCGGGCGCCGTGATCGTCGCCGAGGCGACGCGCGCCACCGGCCACTCGCGCCTCACCGTGTCGGACCGCGGCGTCCGCTGGGGGCTCCTCTACGACCGCGTCGGCTGACGGCCGGGCCGGCGCCCGCGCGCCGCTCCTCGGGCGGCTCTACGCCGGGTTCGCCTTCGGCCGCGCCGCGGCGGTGTACGAGCTCCTCACGGACCACGAGGCGTGGCGCACCGACTGCCGGGCGATGGCGGCGCTCGTCCCGGGGCCGCGCGTCCTCGACCTCGGGATCGGGCCGGGCACGAGCGCGCTCGAGATGTGGCGCGCCGATCCGAGCCGCCGCCACGTGGGGCTCGACCGGTCCGCCGCCATGCTCCACCGGGCGCGGAGCCGGGCCGCGGCGCTCGGCCTCCACCTGCCGCTCGTGCGCGCCGACGCCCTCGCCCTGCCGTTCCGGGACGGCGCCCTCGACGGCGCGACCGGCCACAGCTTCCTCTACCTGCTCGACGATCCGCTCCGCGCGCTCGCCGAGGTCCGCCGCGCGCTGCGCCCGGGCGGCGGGGTCGTCTTCCTCGAGCCGAGGGCCGGGCGGGCGCGGCTCCGCGGCGCGCTGTCGGAGGGCGGCGGCCGCCACGCGCTCGCGATGGCGATGTGGCGCGGGATGGCGCGGCTCCACCGGCGGTTCGACGAGGAGACGCTCCCCGCCCTCCTCGCGCGCGCCGGGTTCGAGGGCGCGCGGGCGTGGCCTGTCCTCTCCGGCTTCGGCGTCATGGCGGCTGCAGCGCGGAGCACGGGGGCCGGGGCGTTGACGCCGGGCGCCGCGGGCGCTTAAAGGTGGGCGCCCGATGCGTGCGCCCTGGGCCATCGTCTGCGACTTCGACGGCACCGCCCTCACCGAGGACCTCGGCGACCACGTCGCGCTGCGGTTCGCCGGCGAGGAGAACTACCGCCGCGCCGAGGACGCCTACCGCGCGGGCGCCTACCCTTTCAGCGTCCTCCTCGCGAAGATCTTCGCGCCCATCACCGCGTCGCCCGCGGAGATCGCGGAGTTCGCCCGCGCGCGGGCGGTGCTCCGCCCCGGCTTCGAGCGGTTCCTCGCGGCGTGCCACGCCGGGCGGCGCCCGTTCCTCATCGTGTCCGCGGGGCTCGACGCCTACATCGAGCCGGTCCTCGACCGGCTCCCCGCGCCGCTGCGCGCCCACCTCGAGGTGCGCGCGAACCGCGCCCGGATCGGCCCCGGCGGCCTCGACGTCGCGTTCCACGGCTCCGACTGCGGGTTCTGCGGCTTCTGCAAGGGGAACGTCGTGCGCGAGCTGCAGGCGGCCGGCCACAAGGTGCTCGTCTGCGGCGACGGGACGGGCGACCGGCACGCGGCCGACGCCGCCGACGCGGTGTTCGCCCGCCGGGACTCCTCGCTCGCGCGATACTGCGCCGCGAACGCGGTGCCGCACGAGCTGTTCGACACGTTCGACGACGTGATGGAGCGGTTCCCGGGCGAGCGGCCCTAGAACAACCCGATCGTGAAGTGCGGCGCGACGATCGCCTCGTTCATCCGATCGTCCGGCGTGATGTTGAAGCCGATGTCGAGCGCCGCGGGGCCGATGGGCGTCACGAACCGGATCCCGAACCCGACGTTCGCGCGCAGGTCCTGGAGGCGCACGAGCTTCGGGTCGAGCCAGAGGTTCCCGACGTCCGCGAAGAGCGCCCCCTCGAGCGCGCCGCGGAGCCGGAGCCGGAGCTCCGCCTTCCCGAGCACGAACAGCTGGCCGCCTTCGGAGATGGGGCGCAGCCCACCCGCGATGCGGGCGCCGCCGCCGAGGCAGTCGGGGGAGCTCGGGGTCTGCGCGCAG
Organism: Anaeromyxobacter sp.; assembly: GCA_020028115.1. Lineage (GTDB taxonomy): Bacteria > Myxococcota > Myxococcia > Myxococcales > Anaeromyxobacteraceae > Anaeromyxobacter. The sequence goes on along the minus strand of JAHWYA010000108.1, from coordinate 2,125 downwards.
ACGGCGCCGTTGGCCGCGAGGGGGGCGCGCTGGTCCTCCGGGATCATCTCCTCCTCGCCGTAGCCGCGCATCGTCGTCGCGCCGCCGAGGAAGAACCGCCGCGGCACGATCGTCACCGAGTCGGAGTCGAGCGGCAGCACGCGCCCGCCGCGGAGCGAGAGCGCGAGCACCGTGAGCCCGACCGGCAGGTACGTCGAGGCCGTGCCGGAGAACTTCAGCATGTTGACGGGGAAGTCGGAGCCCGGCAGGAGGCCACCGAGGATCCGCCCGCTCTTCAGGCCGAGCGAGTTCGCCCACTCGACCGCGCCCGTCGCGAACCAGCCGCGGTGCGGGTGGGCGGAGTTGTCGCGGTAGTCGGCGGAGACGCTCGGGCGGACCGCATGCAGGGTGGTGACCCCCTCGGGGAACCGCAGCGCCTCCCGGTCGGCCTGGGTCGTGCCGACCGAGTCGGACTTGCCGATCTTGTCCACCTCCAGCTCGTACTGGAGCGAGAACGACACGCGCGAGGTGAGCCCGACGTCCACGCCGGTGACGCCGGTGGCGCGGCGCAGGTCGTACGCCTTGCGGTGGAGGATCTCGCCGATGAGGTCCGCCCGCGCGCCCGCCGGCAGCCGCACCAGCGGGAGGCCCGGCGCGCGGACGCCGACGTCGACGCGCCCCTCCGTCCGCTCCTCCGCGTTCTTCCCCTCGAGGTCCGGCCGGAACTGATCGAGCGGGTAGTTCACCTTGCCGCGCGCGGTGAGCTCGAGCGCGCGGCCGAGGAGGTTCGGCTGCTGCCACTCGATGAACGCGCGTGGGCCGTTCGCGATGGAGAAGCCGACGCCCTGCGAGAGCGTGGCCCAGGGCCGCTCGGCGAGCTCGACGTTGAGGTCCTTCGTCTCCTGCGGGACCTCGGGGTCCTGGACGCGCAGCCCGACGGACTGGAAGACGCCGAGCCGCAGCAGCGCCGCCTGGCTCCTCGCGATGGCCTCCGGGTCGTAGACGTCGCCCTCGGCGAGGGCGAGGGACCGGAGCACCACGCCCTCGCGCGTGCGGCGGTTGCCGGCGACGAGCACCCGGCCCACCCGCACCTGCGGCCCCTCGTCGACCACGAACCGGACCTGCGCGAGGTGGCGCTCGCGATCGAGCTGCTCGCGCGCCTCGACCCGCGCGTAGAGGTGGCCGCGGGCGATGTAGATGCGGAGGATCGCCGCCCGCGTCGCCTCGACCTTCTCGAACTCGAGCGCCGCGCCGGGGGCGATCCGCGCCTCGCGGGCGAGTTCCGGAAGCGACACGGAGGAGTTCCCCTCGAACGCGATCGAGTCGACGTGCGTGCGGGGCCCCTCGCGGAACCGGAGCGTCGTCTCCGCGGTCCGCGCGCGCCTGTCCAGCGTGGTCGTGGCGCCGAGGTAGACGGCCTCGAGGAAGCCCTCCGCCCGCCACTCGTCGACGAGCCGCTCGGCGGCGCGATCCCAGGCGGCGTCGTCGAGGGCCTCGTGCGGCGCGAGCGCGGGCGGCGGCGCGCGCGGCGGGCGCACGTCGGGGATCGAGAGCGCGAGCGCCCGCGCCTCGTCGGCGTCGAGGGTCGCGGGCTCCGGCGCGTCCTCGTCGAGGAACGCGGTGAGCCGCTCGCGGAGGAAGCGCGCGTCGCGCCAGGCGAGCCCCTCGACGGTCACCTTGGCGACCCGGTACCGCCGCCCCTCGTCGACGTGGACGACGAGCGCGAGGTCCCGCCCGCGGCGGACCTCCTGGACGTCCACGCGCACCGCGGCGTGGCCGCGGGCGCGGTAGTAGGCGAGGAGCCGGTCCGAGGCCGCGTCCACGGTGGGGAGGTCGAGCGGGAGCCCCTCCTCGAGGCCGAGCTCGCGCTCGAGCACCGCCGCGGGCACCTCGGCGTTGCCGCGGAAGACGAAGGCGATGCGCGGCCCGGCCTCGACCGGCAGCTCCACGGCGGCGGCGCGCCCCTCCACCCGGACCACCGGGGCCGAGACGCGCGCCCGGCGGTGGCCGGCGGCGTACAGCTCCGCGCGCAGCCGCTTCGCGTCCGCCGCGAGGACGTCGCCGTCGAGGAGCGCGCCCTCGCGGGTGGCGAGCGCCGCGAGGAGCGTGGCCGCGCGAGGTCCGGGATCGCCCGCGAGCCGGACCG
>JAHWYA010000107.1 GCA_020028115.1 Anaeromyxobacter sp. | reverse complement strand
CCGCGACATCGACCCCGACAACCTCTCGAAGCGGATCGCCTTCGCCGGCCACCCGCTCGCGTTCAAGATCGCGGGCACGCCGGCGACGGTCCGCCGGCTGCGCGAGGCGGACGTCCGCGCGCACCACGGGCGCTTCTACACCGGCACGAACCTCGTCCTCGCCGTCGCCGGGCCGGTCCGCCCGGCCGTCGTGCGGGCCCTCGCCGAGGAGCACCTCGGCGCGCTCCCGCGCGGCCGCCGCTCGAGCGATCTCGCCCCCCCGCCGTGGCCGGGTGGCCCCGTCCTCGAGGTGGTCGCGCACGAGGACGCGCAGTCGGAGTTCTCGCTCTCCTTCCCCTGCCCGCCCGAGCACCACCCGGACTACCCCGTCCACCTCTGCATCCGGCGCATCCTCGACGACGGCCTCTCCTCGCGCCTGCCGTTCGAGGTGGTGGAGCGGCGCGGCCTCGCGTACTCGCTGCACGCCGGGATCGACAGCTTCTCCGACTCCGGGATGACGGTCGTCGACGGCGCCTGCGCGCCGGTGAAGCTCCCGCGCGTGCTCGAGGAGGTCCTGCGGGTGCTCGGCGGCCTCGCGGCGCGCGCGGTGCCGGAGGAGGAGCTCGTGCGCGTCCAGCGCCGGCACCGCATGACGCTCGCCTTCTCGCTCGACAGCGCGGCGGAGCTCGCGGGGTGGTTCGGCTCGGGCGAGGTGGTGTCGTCCCCGGAGGGGTTCGAGGAGCGGTGCCGCCGCGTCGAGGGGGTCACCCCCGCGGACGTCCTCCGCGTGGCGCGCGAGACGTTCCGGCGGCGGAACGCGATCGCCGTCGTCGTCGGGCCCGCGCGGCGCCGCGAGCGCGCCGCGGTGGACCGGCTGCTCGCGACGACGACCGCCGTGCCCACCTGATCGCCCCTTTTTGCTAACCTCCGAGCCTCGTGGCCGACTTCGTCATCCGCGCCGTCCAGCGGCTCCGCGAGGACCCCCGGTTCAGCCGCAACCGGTACTTCCTCGCCCTCTCCTCGCCCGAGGGACGGCGCGCCCTCCGCATCCACCGCCACCTGCGCTCGCTCGAGCGCGACCTCGCCGCGGGCTCGTCCGCGACGGTGGCGCGCGAGGCGGAGCGGGTGCGGCTCACCCTGCGCGGCAAGCGCGGCTCGCGGACGGCCTGGCTCACGCGGACCGAGTTCCGGCTGCTCTGCGCGAGCCCCCTCGTCCGGGCGGCGCTCGGCGAGGCCGCCGCCTCCGAGGCCTGACGATGTCCCTCGAGTTCGATCCCCTCCTCCTCACCGGCGTCGACGAGATCGACGCGCAGCACCGCGAGCTCTTCCAGCGGATCGGCCGGCTCCTCGACGCCTCCCGCGACCGGCGGAGCCGCGACGAGGTGGTCCGGCTCCTCGAGTTCCTCGGCGGCTACGTCGTCGACCACTTCGCCGCCGAGGAGCGGACGATGGAGGAGGCCGGGTACCCGAAGCTCGAGGGCCACCAGTCGGAGCACCGCCAGTTCGTGAAGGAGCTCGAGATCCTCCGGCACGAGCTGAAGAGCGAGGGCCCGTCGCACCTCTTCGTGATCCGGGTCGGGAACCGGGTCACGGAGTGGCTCCGCGAGCACATCTACCGGACGGACCGGACGCTCGGCGACTGGCTGAAGGCGCACCGCTAGGCGAACCGGGAGGGGGAGCGCCGTGTCCGTCGAGCAGCAGGCCGGGGATCGGCTCTCCGCGGACGACCTCCGCGACGCGTGGATCCTGTTCACGCCGGACGACCGGCGGCTCGGGTTCGAGCAGCTCCAGCGCCCGGAGGCCGAGGACTTCTTCCTCTCCCTCCCGGCGCGCGACCAGGAGGAGCTCGTCCTCGCGCTCCCGCCGGACCAGCGCCGCTCGTGGGTCCGGCTCCTCCCGCCCGACGACGCCGCCGACCTCGTCCAGGCGGCGCCGCCCGAGGAGCGGGAGGGGCTCCTCGCCCTCCTCGACGACGCGACGCGCCGCGAGGTGACCGCGCTCCTCGCCTACGCGGAGGACGACGCCGGCGGCCTCATGAACCCGCGCTACGCGCGGGTCCGGCCGGACGCGACGGTCGACGAGGCGATCAGCTACCTCCGCAGGCAGGCGCGGGAGCGGACCGAGGTCATCTACTACGCCTACGTCCTCGACGACGCGCAGCGCCTCCTCGGCGTCGCGTCCTTCCGAGACCTCTTCGCCGCGGCGCCGGACAAGCGCGTCCGGGAGGTCATGCACGGCGACGTCGTGTCCGTGCGGGAGGACATGGACCAGGAGGAGGTCTCGCGCGTGTTCGCGGAGCGCGACCTCCCCGCCATCCCGGTCGTCGACGCCGAGGGGCGCATGAAGGGCATCGTGACCGTCGACGACATCGTCGACGTCGTCGAGGAGGAGGCGACCGAGGACTTCCACAAGCACGGCGGCGTCGAGGTCCTCGGCGCGCCGTACCTCGAGATGGGCTTCGGGGCGATGGTGAAGAAGCGCGGGGGCTGGCTCGCGGCGCTCTTCCTCGGCGAGATGCTGACCGCGACGGCGATGGCGTTCTTCGAGGAGGAGATCGCGAAGGCGGTGGTGCTCGCGGTCTTCCTGCCGCTCATCATCTCGTCGGGCGGCAACTCCGGTTCGCAGGCCTCCACCCTCGTCATCCGCGCGATGGCGCTCGGCGAGGTGCGCCTGCGGGACTGGTGGCGGGTCGCTGGGCGCGAGGTGATGACGGGCGTCGCCCTCGGCCTCATCCTCGCGGTGATCGGCTTCGTCCGGATCCTCGTCTGGCAGAAGATCGGCCACGTCTACGGCGAGCACTACCTGCGCGTCGCGACGACGGTCTCGCTCTCGCTCGTCGGCGTCGTGAGCTTCGGCACGCTCACCGGCTCCATGCTCCCGTTCCTGCTGCGGCGCGTCGGGCTCGACCCGGCGAGCGCGTCGGCCCCGTTCGTCGCGACGCTCGTCGACGTGACCGGGCTCGTGATCTACTTCGCGGTGGGCAGCGTCATCCTCTCGGGCACGCTGCTATAGCGCCCGCTCAGGACGAGGCCCGCGCGCCCGCGCCGGCGAGGAGCGCGCGCAGCCCCTCGGCTGCGTCGGTCCCCTCGAAGGCGAAGCCCGCCGGCACCTCGCGGAGCACCTGCGGGATCGACGCCTCCGTCGGCCCGCACACGACGACGGGGATCCGGAGCGTCCGGGCCAGCTCTCCGAGGAGGAGCTCGGCCTCGGCCGCCGGGAGGAGCACGAGCGCGCCGACCGCGCCCGCCGCGAACGGGCGCCAGAGCGGGCGCGACGCGGCGTCGCCGGGGAGCTCGGTGACGTCCACCCGGACGCCGTCGCCGAGCGACAGCCTTCCGATGGTCCCGAACCCTGCGGCCGGCGCCGGCGCGGGCTCCCACCCGGGCACCGTCTGGAAGCGCGCGAGCGCCGCCCTCCGCGCGAGCGGGCCGCCGCCGGCGAGGACGATCTTGCCCACCGTCTGGTTGCCCGACGAGCGGCCGCGCGCGATCCGGGCGCGCAGGGCGTGCAGCTCGTGCGGCGCGAGGAGCGGGGGGACCTCCTCCGGCGGCGGCGCGGCGGCCCCGCGGCGCGCGTAGCCCTTCTCGAGGAGCGCCGCGATCGCGTTCATCGCCTCGAGGTCCGTCGCGGTCGAGCGGTCGACGAGCTCCTGGAACGTCATGGGCGCGCGGAGGAGCGCGACCACCTCGGCCGTGATGGGGTGGAGCCCCTGCGGCAGCTCGCTCGGGTGGACCGCGAGCTCGACGGCGTCGTTCGGGCCCGGGAGCGCCGGCAGCAGCGCCGCGACCTCGTCGGACTGCCGCAGCCCGTCGAGGACGAGCTCCTCGACCTTCCGGTCGATCCGCGCCTCGACCGGGGCCGCCCCCGGCACGAAGGCGAACTGCCCCTCGCGCAGCCCGAGGAGACGGAACAGCGCCTTCTCGCCTTCGGCGTGGCGCGTGCGGGCGTCGACGACCCGCCCGTTCTCGAGCGCGATCTCCGCCTTCTCGCCCTCGCGCTCGAGGGCGAGCCGCCCGGTCTTCCGGTTCACGGCGAGGATCTGCAGGAGGTCGACGAGCGGGATCTGCGCGAGGTTCCCCTCGATCTCGCGGCTCTCGCCGGAGACCGCGCGGGAGGCCTCGACGCGCCGGAAGATCTGCTCGATGCGGGCGAGCACCTCGTCCTGGTTGAAGGGCTTGCGGAGGAAGGTGCCGAGCCGGGCGCGATCGGCGTCCACCGCCTCGCCGGTGAGCACGACCGGGATCCGCTCGGTGCGCGGGTTCGTGCGGAGGATCCGGACGAAGGTGCGCGCGTCGAGCATCTGGCAGCGCTCGTCGAAGAGGACGACGTCCGGGAACCGGAGGATCGCGACCTGCAGCGCCCGCGCGCCGTCCCGCGCCGCGTGGACCTGGTAGCCGCGCTGCCGGAGCGCCGGCGCGAGGGCCCGCACCGTGGACGCGTCGGGATCGGCGATGAGGATCTTCCGGACCGGGGGCATGGATCGGATCAGATCGGCTGGAGGTCGTAGAGCGTCTGGAGCTTCGAGACGAGGGCGTCGACGAGCGGGACGTCGGAGGTGTGGAACATCCGCCCGCCGGGCCCGGCCAGGAGGCCGTACGCGGCGTGCTCGGAGATGAAGAGGAGGAACTCGTGGCCGGCGAAGCGCTGGTCGCCGTCGACGTAGACCTCGGTCACGAGCGGGTGGCCGATCCGGGCGGGGTCGGGGCCGCGCGGCCCGAGGAGGTAGACGTGGACGCTCGTGTCCGACGCGCGCGACGCCGGCTCGCCGGGGGGGAGCGCGTCGAGGACCGGGGCCGAGGCGATCTTCTCGCGGGCGCCGACGTAGAGGAGGCCGCGCGCGCGCGGATCGCGGCCGATCTCCCGCGCGGCCTCGCGCTGCGCCGCCGCGAAGAGCTCCGCGTCGTACGGGACCCGGTTGGACGGCGAGCTGTCCGGGATGTGCGCGCGCTCGGAGAGGAGCAGGTCCGCGAGCTCCCAGAACGCGTTCGCCGCGACGTCGCCGAGGTGGAGGCGGCGCAGCAGCGAGCCGCGCTGCTCCTGCACGCGCGCGCGCGCCCAGTGCAGGAGCTCGTCGAAGTCCTCGCCGTCCTTCGGGAAGGTGGACGCCCCCATCGAGAGGAGCACGGGCACCCGCTTCTCGAGCTCGCGGATCGACTCCTCGCGCCGGATCTCCTCGGCGGCGCGCCGCAGGAACATGAGCGCGCCGAAGTAGTCGGTCTCCGGGAGGAGCACGTAGTACTCGCTCTCCGAGACCTTCGCGAGGATGTCGGCGTCGCGGGCGACGCGCGAGACCGCGGTGACGACGTCGCGCAGGCCGCGCCGGTAGAGCTCGCGGCCGCCCTCCTTCCGCATCTGCTCGGCGTTGTCGATCGAGAGGACGACGAGCGAGAAGGAGCGGCCGTAGCGGCGCGCCTTGTAGAACTCCTTGCCCGCGTAGTCGATGAAGTAGGCGAGGTTGTAGGCGCCGGTGTCCCGGTCGCGCAGCCCGATCCGCTCGAGCGCGTGGAACCGCCGCGCGTTCTTCACCGCGATGGCGGTGAAGTCGGCGACGGTCTGCGCGGCGGCGTGCTGGTCCGGCTCGAACCGGCCGCGCGCGCGGTCGGACAGGAGCGCCACGCCGACCGGCTCCCCGTCCGCGAGGAGCGGGACGAGGAACCCCTCGGTGGCGTCCTTCGCGCCCGGCGCGGCGGCCGGGACCGGCTCCGAGAGCCGCGGCGCCCACTCCGGGTCCTTCGGGTCGATCCGCGGCGGCAGCGCCGCGCGGTCGACGAGCCCGCGGTAGCCGCGGAGCGCGAGCGCTCCCTTCTCGTCGGCGACCCACAGCGCCGCCCCTTGCGCGTCGCTCACGCGGGCGAGGACCGACAGGGCGAGGTCCTGGAGCCGCTCGCCGTCGAGCGTCGCCATGATCTGGAGCCCCTGCCGGTAGAGCGCCTGCGAGCGCGCGAACTCGAGGTTCTCGTTCAGGAGCTGCGAGTGCTCGCGCCGGAGCCGCACGCGGGCGAGCGCCTTCTCGCAGACGGACACGAGCTCGTCGCGGTCCACCGGCTTCGTGAGGAAGTCGGCGCACCCGGCCTTCATCGCCTGCACCGCGAGCCGGACGTCGTCGTGGCCGGTGATGGCGACCACCTCGAGGTCGGGATCGCGCTTGCGCGCCTCGCGCGAGAGCGCGATGCCGTCGAGCCCCGGCATGACGACGTCGGTGAGCAGGACGTCGAAGTGCTCGCGCGCCAGCTCCTCGAGCGCGGCGGCGCCGGAGGCGACCGCGCGCACCTGGTGGCCCGCGGCCTGGAGCACCTCCCGGAACAGCTCCTGGAAGAAGCGCTCGTCGTCGACGACGAGGATGCGCCCGGCGCCGCCCATCAGAGCTCGGCCTCTCCCTCGAACACGCGCTCCGCCGGGCCGCGCATCGTGACGCGCGCGAGGTCCTCCGACACCGTGATGCGCAGGGCGCCGCCCGGCAGGCGCACCTCGACCGGCAGGCCGGGGCGGACGTCGCCGCGCCGGACCGCCGCGACCGCCGCGGC
>JAHWYA010000003.1 GCA_020028115.1 Anaeromyxobacter sp. | reverse complement strand
GTCGCTCGGGCGGCAGGGGGCGCTCGGCCGCGTCCGGCTCCTCGCGCTCCGGCAGGCCGCGGGCGCGTTCGTCGCGGTGTCGGAGCCCATCCGCGACGAGCTCGCCCGCGCCGGGGTCCCCGCCCACCTCATCCGCTCGATCCCGAACGGCGTCGACGCCCGCAGGTTCGCCCCGCCCGAGCCGCCCGCGCGCCGCCGCCTGCGCCGCGACCTCGCGCTGCCGCCCGTGCCCGTCGTCGTCTACTCGGGCCGGCTCGCGCCGGAGAAGGGCGTCGACGTGCTCCTCGACGCCTGGGCGGAGGCGCGCCGGCGCGGCGTGCTCGGCACGCTCTGCGTCGTGGGCGAGGGCCCGGAGCGCGCGGCGCTGGAGCGCCGGGCGCGGGACCACGGGATCCTCGGCGCGGTGCGGTTCGCCGGCGCGGTCGCGGACGTCGCCCCGTGGCTCGCGGCCGCCGACGCGTTCGTCCTGCCGTCGCGGCACGAGGGGCTCTCGGTCGCGCTCCTCGAGGCGATGGCGACCGGGCTCCCGGTCGTCGCGACCGACGTCGGCGGCACGCGCGACGCGGCGGGCGGGGCAGCGGTGCTCGTGCCGGCCGGCGATCCGCGCGCGCTCGCGGAGGCGCTCGGGGCGGTGCTGACCGAGACGGGCGAGGCGCGCGCGCTCGGCGAGGCGGCGAGGCGCAGGGTGCTCACGCGGTTCGGCATCCAGCACGTGTCGCGGCGCCACCTCGAGCTGTACCGCGAGGTGGCGCAGGCGCGCGGGCGGCTCCGGGGAGGCGGCCATGCGGCCTGGGCGGCGGCGGCGGATCGCGTACGTGGTGTCGTGGTTCCCCGCGCTCACCGAGACGTTCATCCTCGACGAGCTCCGTGAGCTCGCCGCGCGCGGCGTGGAGGTCGACGTCCTGCCGCTCTTCGGCGCGAGGGGCGGCGAGGTCCACGCCGCCTTCGGCGCGCTCCGCGGGCGCACCCACTACCAGCGGTCGCTCTCGTGGGAGCTCGCCGCGGCCCAGCTCCACTGGCTCCGGCGGAAGCCCCGGGTGCTCCTGCGCGCCTGGGCGGCGGCGCTCCGCGCGAACGCGCCGTCCCGCAAGCTCCTCGTCCGGACGCCGGCGGTGCTCCTCAAGGCGGCCGTCGTCGCCCGGCGCGTCGAGGGGATGGGCGTCGACCACGTCCACGCCCACTGGGCGACGCACCCCGCGCTCGCGGCGTGGCTCGTCCGCGAGCTGACCGGGATCCGGTACAGCTTCACCGGCCACGCCCACGACCTCTACGTCGACCGCGCCATGCTCCGCGAGAAGGTCGCCGGCGCGGAGTTCGTCGTCACCATCTCCGACTTCAACCGCCGGCTCATCGAGGAGGTCTGCGGCGACGCCGCCCGCGGCAAGGTGCACGTCGTCCGCTGCGGCGTCGACCTCGCCGAGTTCGCGCCCGTGCCGCGGCGGCCGCCCGGGGTCCCGGCCTTCGCCTGCGTCGCGTCGCTCCGCCCTTACAAGGGCCACGCGATCCTGCTCGACGCGGTGTCGCTCCTGCGCGCGCGCGGCATCGCGGTGCGGGTCGTGCTGGTCGGCGACGGCGAGCTGCGCCGGGAGCTCGAGGCGCGCGTCGCGCGGGAGGGGCTCGCCGGGATCGTGGAGCTCCGGGGCGCGCTGCCGCACGAGGAGGTCCCGGCGGTGCTCGCCGGCGCCACCGCGATGGTGCTGCCGAGCGTCACGCAGCGCGACGGGCAGATGGAGGGGATCCCGGTCGCGCTGATGGAGGCGATGGCGATGGGCGTCCCGGTGATCTCGACGCGGCTCTCCGGGATCCCCGAGCTCGTGCGGGACGGGGGGGGTGGCCTCCTCGTACCGGAGCGCGATCCGGCCGCCCTCGCCGCCGCGATGGAGCGCCTCGCGGGCGATCCCGCGCTCGCGGCGCGGCTCGGGGAGGGCGCCCGGCGGGCGGTCGCCGAGGACTTCGACCGCGCCCGGAACGTCGCGCGGCTCGAGCAGCTCTTCACCGGCGATTCTTCTTCCGGGCCGGCTTCTTCGGCTCGGGCGGCGGCGGCGACCCCGCGGCGAGGAGCGGCAGGGTGACCGGGCCGTAGCCGCGCCCCGCCTCGTCGTGCAGCTCGCGGTCGACCGCGCCGTCGAGCCGCAGCGCGTAGCGCGAGCCCGGGACGAGCGGGGCCGACGGGGTGAGGGTGAGCCGGGTCCCCGCCGCGAGCTCCCGGGTCGACGTGGCCGGCACGTGGTCCTCGCGCGCGTCGACGAGCACGAGCCGCGCGTCGGGCGACCGCGCGGAGAGCTCGACCTCGAAGGTGGCCGCCGGATCGACGACGCTCTCCGCGCCGGGCGCGAGCGGGACGCGCGCGGCGCCGGGCTCGACCGCGACGGCTGCGCGGAGGATGGCGGTCGCGGGCGTGCGCGGGGTGGGGACCGGGGCCGGGGTCGAGGTCGCGATCGCGGTCGGGCTCGCGGTCGGCATCGAGGTCGGATCCGGAGCGCCGGCGGGCGCGGACGCCGGGCCGCGCTCGCACGCGGCGAGCGCGGCGACGCAGGCTGCGATCGGGATCGCCGCTCGTCTCACGCGCGATCCTGTACCACGCCGGCTGGGGGCGTGACACGGGCGCGCCACGTGGCTCATGGAGGCGGCGCGAGCCCGCGGAACAGGAGCGCGCGCGCGCGGCGGTAGACCTCCCGCGCGTCGTCCGGCCGCGCCGCGAGGTCGCCGAGCTGGCCGTCAGCGACCAGCGCAGCGAGGCCGTGGACCATCGCCGCGGTGGTGAGCCCGATCTCGAGCGGGTCGCCGTCGCGGATCTCGCCCGCCCGCTGGCAGGAAACGAGCGCCTCGAGGAGCATCGCGTTCACGCCGCCCCAGGCCTCGGCGAGGGCGGGGTAGCGGTCCTTCCGCGCGGCTGGGCCGAACATCACCCGGAACCGGGCCGCGTCCGCCACGTGGAAGTCGAACGAGGCCTCCCCGAGCGCGCGCAGCCGGGCGAGGGGATCCGGTCCCGCCGCCGCCCCCGCCTCCTCGAGCCGGCGGTGAAGCGCCCGGAAGCCCTCCTCCGCGACCGCTGCGAGGAGCGCCTCCTTCGTCGGGAAGTGGCGGTACGGTGCGGTCTGGCTCACCCCGACCTGGCGCGCCGCCTCGCGGAGCGTGAAGCCCTCGATGCCGCGCGTGCGGACGAGGTCGAGGGCGGCGGCGACGAGGGCGCGGCGGAGGTCGCCGTGGTGGTACGGCCGGACGGGGCGCGGCGCGGGCCGCCCCCCGGGACGCCTGCGGGTCGATGTTGACATCGTCACCATCGTTCTAGTACGGATGTGTCCCATGTCAACTTCTAACCGCGAGACGCCGTCGCTGGGCGCCGAGCCGTCGTGCCGGAGCGTCGAGACCCGCGGCGGACGGGTCGAGGTCGCGCTGCTCGGTGAAGGTCCGCCCGTGCTCGCGCTCCACGGCGCGATGGGCGGGTGGGACCAGGGCATCCTGCTCGCGCGGAGCGTCGGGGCGGCCGGGTTCCGGTGGGTGGCGCCGTCGAGGCCGGGTTACCTCGGGACGCCGCTCTCGTCCGGGCGGACGCCGGAGGAGCAGGCGGATCGCTACGCCGAGGTGCTCGACGCGCTCGGAGTCGAGGCGGCGGCCGTCGTCGCCGTCTCCGGCGGTGGCCCGTCGGCGCTCCAGCTCGCGCTCCGGCACCCGGGGCGCTGCCGCGCGCTCGTCCTCGTCTCGGCCTGCACGGTCGGGAACATCGACGTCCGGCTGCCGCTCGCGTGGTACGTCATGAAGCTCGCCGCGCGGGTGCCTCCGCTCGTGGCTGCGATGCGCCGCAAGACGGAGCGGGACCCGGAAGCCGCGGCGCGCCGGTCCATCCCGGACCCCGCGCTCCGCGCACGGACGGTGGGCGACCCCGAGTCCGGGCCGCTGATGCTTGCGCTCCAACTCTCGACCCTGGACCGGATGGCGCTCCGGCTGCCCGGGACCGAGGTGGACATCGCGACGAGCAGGTCGGATCTCCGGACCCCGCTCGAGCGGATCTCCGTCCCGGTGCTCGCGGTGCACGGGACCGCGGACCGAGGGGCGCCGTTCGCCCAGGCGGAGGCCGTGGCCGCGCGCGTGCCGGGGGCCGAGCTCCTCGCCATCGAGGGCGGCGAGCACGTCGCGCTCTTCACGCACCTCGCCGAGGTCCGCGCGCGCGTCGGGCCTTTCCTGCGAAGACACGTGCACGGGCGCGCCGCCGCTGGCTGATCCGGCGGGGCGGGCGGCTCGCTGGCACCGCCGGCGGACGACGGCAAACCGTCGCAGCGTGGTCTCGAGCGTTGCTCTCGCCCGGAGGCGACCGGAGTGCATGTTGCCGTCAGGCACCCGGACGGAGGGCTGGTTGACGGGGTCAATTACCTTGGTAATGATGCAGGCATGTCCAGCGAGGAACACAAGATCGCGGAGTCGCGCGTGACCGCCCAGGGGCAGATCTCCATCCCGGCGGAGGTGCGGCGCCGGCTCGGAATCGGGCCGGGCTCTGTGATCGAGTGGGACGACGACGGGGAGCGAATCGTCGTGCGGCGAGCAGCCCGCTATTCCTCTTCGGAGGTGCACGAGGAGGTGTTCCCGTACGGCGTTCCTGCGCGACGGAGCGCCGAGGAGCTCGAGGCCGGCATCCGCGCGAACGTGAAGAAGCGCCATGCGCGCCGTTGACACGAACGTCCTCGTCCGGCTCCTGGCGCGGGACGACGAGGAGCAGGCCGCGGCAGCAGAGGCGTTCGTAGCGCCGGGGGCGTGGGTCTCCCACGTCGTCCTCGTCGAGACGCTCTGGGTCCTCGAATCGGTCTACGAGGTCGACGTCCCCGCCCGGGCGAAGGCCGTCGAGATGCTCCTGAACCACCGTGAGCTGATCGTGCAGGATCCGGACGTCGTCGAGCGGGCGCTGGGGCATTTCCGAAAGCGCCCGTCGCTCGGGTTCTCGGACTGCCTGGTGCTGGAGTCCGCTCGCAAGGCCGGGCACGGGCCGCTGGGGACGTTCGACCGCGACCTCGGGAGCGCCGAGGGCGCTGAGTTCCTGACTACCTGAGGGGTCGACGGGCGCGGGGGTTTTGCTCCGCGTCAAGGCCGCCCGCCGCGGCAAGCGGTTCACTCGCTCGCTAGGGGGCACCATGCGTCGCGCCGTTCTCTTAGTGGCCGTACTGCTCGTCGCCTGCTCTCCGGCGGAGCCCCGCCACGACGACGGGGCGGGCATCCCCCCCGGCTGCGCCGGCGGGTACCACGACGGCGGTGACGGTGCGTGCGTTGCCGCGGAGACGTGCTCGCCCGGCTACCACGACGGTGGTTTCGGCACGTGCGTCGCGCTGGGAAGCTGCTCCTACGGCCACCATGACGGCGGCGACGGCCAGTGCCTCGGCGGTGACGCCTGCGCGGCTGGCTTCCACGATACCGGCGGGTTCACCTGCAAGCCCGTCGGCACCCCCTGCGACCCTGGATACCTGGAGCGCACCGGCGTCTGCGTCGCCTGGGATCTCCTCGGTGGGCCGTACTACGCCCGGTACGACGAGCATGCCGCGGTCCTTCTCGCGGACGGCCGTGTCCTCGTCACGGGCGGCACTTTGGTCGGCTACGGGGTGAGCGCGAGCACCACCGCGACCGCGTGGGATGCCGCGACTCGGCAGTTCTCGCCCGTGGCGCCGATGCTCACCGCGCGGCGCCGGCACGCGGCGATCCGGCTCGCCGACGGCCGCGTGCTGGTAGCGGGCGGGATCGGGACCGGGACGGCGGTTCCGGCGGTAGAGCTGTACGACCCGGCCGTTGATCGCTGGTCTGCGGGACCCGCCTGGCCCACCACGGGCAACCGCGGCCCCGCAGGCGGTGCGAGCGTCTCGGTACTCCCGGACGGTCGCGTGCTCGTGGCGGGGGGCTGCGACTCCACGCGATCGGCGTTCTCGGTGCGCACGCTCATCGTGGACGTCGTAGCGTCGCGAGCGACGTGGGGAGCTGCCATGGGGACCGCGCGCTGCGAACACGCCGCCGTGACGCTCGGGGACGGTCGCGTACTCGTCTGCGGCGGCGCGAGCACGGGGGGCCAGGCGGCCCTCCATTGCGAAGTGTATGACCCCGACCTCGACCGCTGGGCGCCGGCTGCGCCGATGACGTATGCGCGCCGTGTGATCGCTGCCGCGTCGCTTCCCGACGGAAGCGTGCTCGTGGCGGGCGCGTTCGACGCCTTGGTATGGAACCCGGCCACGAACGCCTGGAGGTGGAGCGCGACGTTCTCGCCTACCGGTGGCCCGGTCCGGGCGACGGTGCTCCCGAGCGGGCGCGTGCTCGTGACCCACGGTCACGACGGCGGCTACGGACCGACGGCGCGCGTGTACGATCCGACGACGGAGCGCTGGCTCCTCGCGAGGCCCATGCCGCAGGGGTGGTTCGACGGGCACAGCGCGACCGCTCTCGACGACGGGAGTGTCGTCGTGCTCGGCGGCGGCCATGGCTTCCAGTACGTCGGCGGGCTCTGAGCGGCGCGCCACCTGGCGTCGCGCGCCATCGCCCCTCCGATTATCGAAGCGGATGGCGGGTATCCGGCCCCCGCCATCCCCGGAGGGTCTCATGGGATTCGCTGCCGAGCAGCTCCAGCGCGCACGCGGCGCGTGGCAAAAGATGGTCGATCACCCGTTCCTGCTGCGCACCCGGGACGGGACGATCCCGTTCGAAACCTTCGCGACCTGGATGCGTCAGGACTACCTCTTCGTCGAGGCGGCGATCCCGTTCATCTCGATCCTGCTCGCGAAGGCGCCCGAGAAGCACTGGGCCATCCACTCGGGCGTGCTAGGGATGCTGCACAAGGAGCTCGAGCTCTTCCGCGAGCGCGCCTCCGCGGTGGGCGTCGACTTCAGCAACCTCGCGCCCTCGTTCGTCAACCACGCCTACATCCAGTTCCTCCTCGCGACGGCCTACCGCGAGAGCTATGCGTGCGGCTACACCGTGCTCTACGCGTCCGAGAAGGCCTATTACGACTCGTGGCGCGAGGTGCTGACCGGGATCGACCGCGCATCGCCCTGGTTCCCGTTCGTGGAGAACTGGGGCGGCGTCGCGTTCGCCGGGTACGTCGCGCATCTCGAGGAGGAGCTCGACGCGCTCGCTGCGCACGCGGGCGGCGCGGAGCGTGGGCGCATGGCGGAGCTGTTCGAGCTCACGCTGCGCTACGAGATCGCGTTCTGGGAGATGGCGTGGAACGGGGAGGGGTGGCCGAGCCCGAGCCAGACGTGAAGTCGCGGCTCGGCGGGAGTGGACCTACACCGGGAGGTCCGGCTCCTTCGCGTCGAGCACGTCGTCGCCAACCCGGTTCGCCTGCCGGCGGCGGTGCACGCGCGCCCACGCCCGGCTCGAGGCACGGGACGTCCCCGAGCCGCCAGCCGGACTGCGAGACACCAGGCAGGCCGGCCGTCCCGGCTTGCCGCAAGTTGAGGCTGGAGTCGTCTACCTCTTCCGTCGTCGGTCGAGCCGAGCGACTCCAGGAGGAAGCGATGGCTGTCGACATCAAGCAGGTGGCCCGCACGATACTCGAGGACGTCTACGGGAAGGGCAGGCTGGAGTACCTCGACCAGGTATGCGACCCCTCGTTCAAGGCGCACGATCCGTTGGCGGGCGAGGCAGACCTCGCCGGCGTGAAGCGGGAGGTCGAGACGTACCGGACGGCCTTCCCGGATCTGACGCCGACGGTCCTCGGCCTGTGTGCCGAGGCTGACGTGGTGTGCATGCACTGGCGCTGCAGCGGCACGCACAAGACGCGGTTCCTGGGGGTCGAGCCCACGGGCAAGAAGGTGACGATCGAGGGGATCTCCTTCGACCGCTTCCGGAACGGGAAGCTGATCGAGAGCTTCACGCAGTGGGACACGCTCGGTCTGCTGCAGGCGCTCGGGATCGTTCCCCGGATCGATCTGGCGATGCCCAAGGCCGGAGCGGAGCGCCGGCCGCACGCGTAGCGCGTGGCGAGCCGATGACGCGCGGGGGCGCCTCCACGGCGCCCTCGTTCGCTCGTTCGTGCGTGAGTGACCGGACGTCCGAGGCTGGGCGACTTCGGGAGGATCGGTCGCGCGAACCTTGACGCACGCCCGTACGCGTCAGTAGCATCCCGTCCGGTTTCAGCTTCGGAACACGGTGAAAGACCGTGGCGGTCCCGCCGCTGTATTCGGGGACGCGCGTCACCAGGCGAAGAGCCAGCCACTGCCGAGAAGCACTCCGGCGGGAAGGCGTGACGGCGCGGACGATCCGAGAGCCAGAAGACGGGCTGAAACCAAAGCGCTGACCGGGTCCGATGGCAAAGGGCTCCGGAGGACCATTTCTGGTCCTTCGGGGCCTTTTTCGTTTTTTGGCCCTCCACGAAGAGCGAGGCGAACGTGAGCAAGTGCAAGACGAAGGGCGCAGGCAAGGCGAAGCCGGTGAAGAAGAGCGTGATCGCGAGCCGCAAGAGCTGCACCGCGACCGGGACCGGGCTCTCCCACTACATCTCGACGGACCGGAAGGCGAAGTGAGCCGCGCCGGTACCGAGAGCCGGGCGGCGGCTCCATCCCGAGGCCGCTTCGTCAACAGCGGCGAGGGACCCACGCTGCAGCCCCTCGACGTGGGTCACGCGGATTACCTCGCGCTCGTCGATCCCGATACCGCATTCTGGTCGCTCGTCGCACGGGACAGGCTCTCGGACGCGATGGGCGACGGGCCGCTCCTGCGGGCCTACCGCAGGAAGGCAGCCGCGTTCGCGCGTGAGATGGACTTGCTGCGGTTCGGCCTGAAGCCATCCGCCGTCTATTTCAACCCCACCGAGCGGTGCAACCTGAACTGCTCCTACTGCTACATCCCCGACGGCATGCGGAGCGGGGGGAACCACATGCCCCGCGAGCGCCTCCTCGACGCGCTCCAGCGCCTGAAGGACTACTTCAAGCGCACTCTGCCTGCTGGCGCCGTCCCACAGATCATCTTTCACGGGGCGGAGCCCTTGCTCGTTCGCGACTCGGTGTTCGCCGGGATCGACGCCTTTCGCCATGACTTCCGCTTTGGTGTCCAGACCAACGCCACGCTCCTCGACGACGCGGCGGTGGAGTTCCTCGCCGAGCGGGACGTCAGCATCGGCATCTCGCTCGACGCACCCGGACGCGCAATCGCGGATCGCACCCGCAAGGACTGGAGCGGGCAGGGGGTCCACGGCAAGGTGCTCGAGGCGATGGACAGGCTCCGCGGCTACGAAGCGTGGAGCGTCATCTGCACGATGACCCGTGAGAACGCGCGCCAGCTCACCGGCATGGTGGAGCTCCTCCATCGACGTGAGGTGCCGACCTGCCTCATGAACATCGTGCGGTGCACGCTTCCGCCCTCGCGCGAGGTGAAGCCCGCGGACGCCCCCGCGGCGAAGGCCTTCCTCGCCGCCCTGGATCGCTCGTACGAGCTTTACCGGGAGACCGGCCGGAAGCTCGTCGTCGGCAATTTCGCCAACGTCCTGCTCGCGATCCTCGCCCCGACCGCGCGGCGCCTCATGTGCGACATCTCCCCCTGCGGCGGCGGCAGGTGCTTCTTCGCCGTCACGCCGAGCGGCGACATGTTCCCCTGCAGTGAGTTCATCGGGATCGAGGCGTTACGCGGCGGGAACCTGTTCCGGGACGAGGTCGAGCAGGTCCTCGAGAGCGGCCCATTCCAGCTCGTCACCGGCCGGAGCGTCGACGCGATCGACCCGTGCCGCCGGTGCGCGATCCGTCACTTCTGCGGTTCGCCTTGTCCGGCCGAGGCTCACGAGATGAACGGGGGGATGAACCGTACCGGCGCCTTCTGCGAGCTCTACGAAGAGCAGATCCGGTACGCATTCCGCCTGATCGCCGACGGGCGGGAAGGCGCCTACCTCTGGGACGGCTGGGACCGTGGCACGAAGACCACGTTCGAGCTCGGCGGACGCTGAGTCCGATCGCCGCCACGCGCATCGAGGCCGTGCCGCTGTAGTCGCGGACCCCCGCGAAGCGGGCTGCGCTGCGCGGCGTTCGCGATTGACAGAACACGGCCCATCAGTGAAGCATGTGAAGCCTCGGAGGGGGGGCTTCGTCATGAACGGTCGCACCATCGGGCTCGCGCTCGCCGTCGTTCTCTCCGCCTGCGATTCGTCCAGCGGCGGCACGGCGGTTCTCAAGTTCCAGGGAAGCGCCAGCGGCGCGGCTCTTGGGTCCGTGAGCTCGGTAGCGGGTGCCACTCTGGCCGCCGCTTCGGGGACGCCGACGACTTTCCAGATGAAGCTGATCGCCGCGTATCTGGCGGAGGACGTCGATCCCGGGACCCAGGACAACGTGGGTCATACCCCGATGATCTACCTGAACCCGGAATGCCAGGGGGACATCGAGCACTGCGACATCAGCGCGGGGACGTCTCCGGACGGCAGGCCGATCGCGCACATCGTGCAGAACTATTTCGACTTCGCGCTTCCAGCGGACCAGGTCAACGCCGCGCTGAACGCCCAGGCGCGCAAGGTCGCGACGGGGTCGTACAAGTACGTCCGGGTCGAGTTCTGCAAGTACAACAGCGGCCAGGCGAACAACGTGAAGTGGGGCACCGCGGACGCCGGCCCGATCGAGTTCTGGGCAGGCGGCTGCGTCGTCACCGTTCCAATCTCTCCGCCGATCTCGATCGGCAGCGGAGAAGCCGTCACCATCACCCTGAACTACGATCTTGCGGGTACCGTTCAGACGGGGGACTCGGCGTTCGGCGTGAGCTGTGCTGGAAGCGGAAGCACGCGGGAGTGCTTCACCGTCCCCACGTTCGTGCCGTCGGCCACGAAGTAGGGCCGATCGGATCCGCCAGCGCCGGCGCGGCGCCGACCGGCACCGAGCCGATCCCGCTCGCGAGCGCGAGGCTCCGGAGCAATCCCCGGTCGAGGAGAGCGCCCTTCAACGCCTTCGACAGCACCTTCCGCCGGAGCGGTGCGGTCGCCGACCGGTAGCGCTCCGCGGCGCCTGCGACACCGCCAGCCGCGAGGGCCGCCGCGAACGCCGCCCCGCTCTCGAGCGCGAACGAGATCCCTTCCGCCGAGCTCGGGCTCACGAACCCCGCCGCCTCACCGACGAGCGCCACCCGCGCGCTCGCGGTGACGAGCTCCGAGGGCCGGCGCGGGCGCGACAGGAGCGTCCCCTCACGCCCGCGCGATCTGCCGACCCGAAGGCCCGAGCGGCGCAGGATCGTGACCAGGCGCTCGAAGCGGGCGGCCGCGCCCGCTCCCGCAGGGACGGCGGCACCCACGAACACCGCGTCGCCCTTCGGGATCGCCCAGCCGTAGAAGTCGGTCACCGCCGGATCGAACACCGCCGTGTAGCAGGGCTCCGCAGCGCGCGCCTCGAACCACTCTTGGATGGCGACGTACCGGCGCGGCTCGGGCGCGAGGGGGAAGACGTCGCGCCTGACCCTCGAGCCAGCGCCGTCGGCGCCCACCACGAGCCGTGCGTGCACCACCTCGATCCCGCCGCGACCCTCGAGCTGCACCTCGGCGCCGTCGCCGCGTTCGCGCACTCCCGTCACCCGCACTCCGCGCCGCACCTCCACGTCGCGAGGCACGAGCGACCGCAGCCAGGCGTCGAAGCGGGCGCGATCGACGTTGAGGTAGGCACGCGGGTAGTGGCGCTCGCGCCCGGTCGGCACGTCCAGGGCGCGCACGGCGAAGAGCTGTGGCCCCGTCAGCACGTCCCGCGGCACGCCGAGGCCCAGCGCCGCGAGCGCGCGCTGCGCGTCTGGTGCGAGGAGGCCACCACAGGGCTTCCCGCGGCCGGGCCCGTCGGCGGCGACGTCCTCGCGCCGTTCCACGATGAGCGTGCGGCCGAACTTGCCGGCGAGCCTCGCGACCGTAGCCCCCGCAGGTCCACCGCCCACGATGACGACGTCGTACATGGCCACCTCCCCGGCGCGTGGCCGGAATGGCCACGCGACAGCCGTGTCGGGCGAGCCGCATCGCAGCGCTGCCCCCGCGATCTCGCGGAGCTGCAGCGACGAGGAGCCCTCGCCCGCCGCATCTTGCAGCGGACGCGCCAACGCGAGTCCGCCGTCGTCCGGCGGAGCGGGAAGGGTATTGCGTGTTGACCGGGCGCGCGGAACGATCGTCGCGACCGCGGTTCGAGGTGACGATCATCGAGTCGGCGCGCTCAGCCCCGCGATGCCGGGAAGATCGGAAGCTCCGCCGCCGCGCGCTCGTCGTGCGCGGGGACCATGACGATCTCCGGGAACCGCGCGTGCACCGCCGCCATCAGCGAGACGCCCGACCGCACCCGCGCGGCGTCGTCGTCGACGAGCCAGCGCGACATCCAGGGGCGCTCGGCCGGGATCTCGAGCCCCTCGCGCTGCCACACGAGATCGCCGACGAACGCGTACCGGGCGCCGGAAGGGAGCGTCACGAAGACGGCGATCGAGCCGGGGGTATGCCCGGGGACCGGCACGAGGACCACCGAGCCGTCGCCGTACCAGTCGTGGCTGCGCGGGAACCCGAGGTATGGACCGCCGTCCCAGGCGTACTCGCGCACCGTCACGGCCCCGAAGCTACGCATCAGGGAGGCCAGCTGCGCGCCGCTGGCGACGAACTGGCGCTCGGCCGCGTTCATCCAGACCGGCGCCACGAGATCCGGCAGCCCGCTCACGTGGTCCCAGTGCGCATGGGTGATGAGGAGGCCGGAGAGGCGGGCGACGTCGTAGCCGGCCCGCGCCAGCTGCGTCGCCGCGGGCTCGCCCGCAGCGTACGTGGTCGTCGCGCGCATGAGCCAGGGCAGGGTCCGGGCGTGCGACGCGACGTGGCGGCCGAACCCGGTGTCGATGAGGAGGTCGCCCCGGGGGTGCCGGACGAGGACCGCCGTCATGCTGAAGTCACGGTCCTCGCGGAACGAGCCGCCGCGGTAGGCGAACGCCGCCTTGGACCGCATCGTCCCGGTCGGCAATCCCGAGAGCGTCATCCCGGGCGGCGGATCGGCCTTCGGGAGCGCGCCGAGCGGCGAGGTGGAGACCGGCAGCTTGGCCGCCGTGAAGCTCCAAGCCAGCGCGGCGGCGCCGACGAGCGCCAGGGCCCCGAACAGCTTCAGCATTCGTCGCATCGAGTCCCCCCGGGGGCGGAATCGTAAGCGCGCCCGGACGCGGAGTGCGAGCCGGATCTCGCGTGACCTGGGTCTAATCACATCCCGGCAGCGGAGCAGGGGTTCACGTTGCGTTTTGCCTGGCACGCGCATGCCGAGGCAGGGCATGATCCCCGGCGGGGAGGGGAAGCCCTGCGCCGGATGCGACGCGTGGCGCGACTGCAGCGGCGGCGCGATGCACATGTGGAGCCGCGCCCGCGAGAAGCTGGGCTGCACCTACGCGACGCTGTGCGGAGAGCGGCCGTAGCGCAGGACGCATTCCCGGGAGGGGTGAGGCGCTCCACTCCACGGAGGTTGACGTGCGGATGAACCACATTCCCTTCGGAACCACCGACTGGTCGAAGATCGCGGCCGCCGAGCACAAGGGCGAAGCTGGAACGGCCACCTGGCGCACCTGCGAGTTCGGCGGCATCCGGGTCCGCATGGTTGACTACTCGCCGGGCTACCGGGCCGACCACTGGTGTTCCAAGGGCCACGTCCTGCTCTGCCTCGAAGGCGAACTGCACACCGAGTTGCAGGACGGCCGGACCTTCGTCCTGACCGCCGGCGTCAGCTACCAGGTGGCCGACGACGCTGAACCCCACCGGTCCTTCACGGTCACTGGGGCGAAACTCTTCATTCTGGACTGAGGATGCCGCCCGGACCGGGCGGCGCCATTCGCGCGCAAGCGCAGGAGGGCGGGAGCGCATGGAGATCACGGCGACTGACTGGCAGACGATTCGCGGCGTCTTCCGCGACGGCTTCGCCACGGGCTTCCACTTCGCCGTGGCGACCGTCGACGACGATGGCTTCCCGCAGGTCACGCCGATCGGCTCCCTCGTGCTCGGCGACGTGGGGCGAGCCATCTACACCGAGAGCTACGCGCTCGGGCTCGGGAAGCGGCTCGAGCGCGATCCGCGCCTGTGCGTCATGGCGTTGAACACCAGCAGGTGGGAGCTCCTCAAGACGCTGTGGCGCGGCAAGGCCAGCCGGCCATTCGGGGTCCGACTCTATGGCACCGCCGGTGCGCGGCGTGAGGCAACCCTCGATGAGCTCGAGGGCTTCTCGCGGCGGGTCAGGTCCCTGCGGTTCTTGCGCGGACACGGGCTGCTCTGGGGGAAGCTGCGAACGGTGCGCGAGGTGCGTTTCCACGCGTTCGAGCCAGTACGCCTTCCGCCGCTCGGCGACCCGTGGCCGCGCAGCGAATAGCCGCCGGGCCGGGATCCTCGCCGGACCGCTGGACGTCCCGTCATTTGTGCCAGAACAGCGTCGGAGCAGTCGGGGCCCCGCCGATGATGACCACCGTGCCGTCGGCGAGGAGGCTCGCGGTGACGCCGCTCCGTGCGGCCGGGAGGGGAGCGCCCCGCGACCAGGTGCGGGACGTAGGGTCAAAGGTTTCCGGGTAGCGGCTGGCGTCGTCCGGATAACCGAAGAACACCATGGCGCCACCATCGGGGAGGGCGAGCATCTCGTGCCAGCTGCGCCGGGCCGCGAGATTGCCCGCGGCCGTGAAGGTCCCCGTAGCAGGATCGTAGGTCTCGGAGGACCTGAGGAAGTAGTCCGAGGTGCCGGAGATGAGCACGGTGCCATCTCGGAGCAAGGCGGCAGCGTGCGCCACGCGCGACGACGTGGGGGAGCCCGTGGGCGTCCACTGGCCCGTGTCCGGATCGAAGAGCTCGGCCGAGGTGTCAGCACCGGCCGTTCCGCTGCCGCCGACCGCTAGGACCCGCCCCGAAGGCAGGAGCGTGGCCGTGAGCGCGCTCCGGGCCGCGGCGAGGTCTCCCACGCGAGTCCAGCGATCCAAGGCCGGCTCGTAGACCTCGGAGGCCTGGCCCGTGGTCGTGCCGCCCGCGACCAGCACTCTCCCATCGGCGAGGCGGACCGCCGCGTGCGCCACGCGCGCGAAGGCGAGGCTCGCCGCGGGTGACCAGGTGCCGGCGACAGGGTCGTACAGCTCCGCCGTCGCAAGAGACGGCGCCGCGAAGCCGACCGTACCCTTGCCGCCGACGACGAGGACGCGCCCGTCCGCGAGCAGCGAGGCCGTGTGGTCCCAGCGCGCGGTCCCCATTGCGCCCGTGCCCGTCCAGCGGTGAGTGGCGGGGTCGTAGAGCGCCGCGCCTGCCAGTGGGATCCCTGCGTTCGGGCCATTCCCCAGGCCACCCGCGAAGAGCAGGCGGCCGTCGGCGAGGACGGTGGCGGTGTGATTGCTGGGCGCCGCGGGGGCGCCCGCGGGCGTCCAGGTGTTGGCGACGGGCGCGTACCGCTCCGCGCTCGCGACGTCTTGCCCGTTCCACACCCATCCGCCCAGCGCCAGCACCGACCCGTCGCGCAGCAGCGTCGAGGCATGACCGGCGCGAGGTTGCGACAGGTTTGCGGCCTGCGACCACGTGCCGAGGGTCTCGTCGAACACCTCGGCGGAGGCGAAGGTCACATTGCCCTGGCGGCCCCCCGTGACGAGGACCCGGCCGTCGGCGAGCACCGCGGCGGATGCAGCGGAGCGCGGCACCGTCATGCTGCCCACCGCCGTCCAGCCGATTGCAGGGTCGAAGACGAACGCGGTGGCGTCGCTCGGGCCCCAGTTCATCCCGCCCGTGACGAGCACCCTCCCGGAAGGTAGCCGAACGGAGACGTGGTAGTGCCGGGATGCGCCGATGGTGCCCGCCGGGGTCCAGCAATTGGTCGCGGGATCGTAGCGCTCGGCGGAGTCCAGAAGGTCACCGTTCCAGCCCCCGGTCACCAGCACTTGGCCGTCGCCGAGGAGGGTCGCCTGGTGCGCGAGGCGCGCGATGGACATGGAGGCGGCGGGTTCCCAGTCCTTCGACCCGGGGTCGAAGAGCTCCGCCGCGGCGGTGGCGTTGGGGCCGCCGCCCGCGACGAGGACTCGGCCATCCGCCAGGAGCACGCCGACGTGCTCGGCGCGGGCCGTGGCCATGGACGGCGCCGGGCTGAACTTACGCGTGGAGGGATCGTAGAGCTCGGCGCTGGCGAGCGCGGCCCCCGTGCTCTTCGCGGACCCTCCGGCGATGAGCACGTCCCCGCCGGGAAGCAGCGTGGCGGTGTGGTCGCTCCGGGCCGCGCCCATGGGCCCGACGCCCGCCCACGTGCCGGTGGGCGGGTCGAAGAGTTCGGCGCCGGACCCGCCGACGGAGAGGAGGCGTCCGTCGGACAGCAGCGTGCTGGTCCCCCCGCCGGCGTACTGCGGACCGCTCGGATCGCTCAGGAACTCCTGACTCACGACCTGCAGCGTACGGCTGTCCATGTCGGAGTCGCCCGCGAGGTTCTCGACCGTCGCGGTGAGCCCGTAAGCGCCGAGCTGGGCGCCGGATCGGTAGGTGAGCACCAGGTCCGCCGCCCCGGCGGTGACGGCGCCGCCGGGCATGTCGAGCGCCCACGACACCGTGACGTCACGCTGGGCCGGGACCGAGGCCAGGATCCCAGTCGTCCCCGGGAACACGCGGTCCTGCGCGAAGATCCGGGCCGAAGGTGGAGGCACGATCGTGGCGATCGCGCTGCCCACCGCGTCGACACCGCCGCGCAGCGCGTGGACCGTGATCGTGAGCGGGCCCGGATCACCCGCCGTGAACGTGATCTCCGTCGAGCCCTGGCCGCCGGTGAGGGTTCCACCGGAGACGCTCCAGGTGAAGGCGGTGCCGACGGGTTGCGGTTGCGTCCGGGCCGTGACCCCGGTCTTCCCGGCGGTCACGTACGGCGCCAGGTCGACGACAGGAGTAGCGTCGATCACCTCTAGCTGAAGCACGCACTGCGTACTCCCTCCCGAGTTGATGGCGGTCACCGTGTAGTCCCGCGCGACCGCGGCGGCGGTCGGCATGCCGGTGACCACGCCCGTGGTGGCGTCGAGGACGAGGCCGGCGGGGAGGGCGGGGTCTACGATCCAGGATACGACCGCGCCTCCGCCGCTCGAGGGGACGTTGGGCGTGATGGGGATGCCCACCGTGTACACCGCCATTGGGTCGGTGTACGCGAGGTCACTGGGCGGCGCGTCGATGACGGTGATTCGCAGCGTGGTCGTGGCGCTTCCGGCTGCGTTGCTTGCGGTTACGACATAGCTCGCCACGGGCGCGAGAGCGGTGGGGGTTCCGGAGATCACGCCGGTCGCCTCGTCGAGGCACAGCCCGGCGGGGAGCGGCGGGCTCTCCTCCTGCGCGGGTGCGCGCGCACCGGCGACGCGCGCATCCTAGCTGCACGCTGAGTATCTTGAAGTCGAAAACA
>JAHWYA010000106.1 GCA_020028115.1 Anaeromyxobacter sp. | reverse complement strand
TCGTAGTCGAACGCCACCCGGAGCGACCGCGTCGACGCGTCCCGCTGCCAGGTGATGTCACGCTCCGCGACCGTGATCGCCGGGACCTTGACCGGCCGGCCGGAGCGGTCGACCCCGTCGACCTGCCGCAGGGCCTCGAGCTTCTGGACCATGTCCCGCCGGAGCTGGGCGTCGTCCAAGTTCTTGATCGCCTGGTTCATGTAGTCGACGACCACCTGCCGGACGGCGTAGTTGTCGAAGTAGACGGGTGCCCATACCCACGCCAGGTACCCGCCCCCGGCGACGAGGAGGAACAGGAGGAGGCTGACCCAGGACACGCCGCCGCGCTCGCCGCGCCGCGGCCTCCGCGAGGTTGCTGGACCGCTCATTCAGGTCGGAGCTTGTAGCGCTACTCGACCGGTTTGAAAAGCCGCTCGAGCCGTGGACCGCGGCCGCCGAGCGCACCGCCCGCTCCCCAGCTGAAGAAGACGAGGCGGGCGCGGCCCTTGACGCGCTCGAGCGGAACCTCCCACCCGCCGGCGGAGCGGCTGTCGGCGGACCGGTCCCGGTTGTCCCCGAGCACGAACACGTGGCCCGGGGGCACGACGGCGTACGGCCCCTCCCGGCGGGCGGGGCCGCCCGGCCGGCACTCGAGGACGTCGTGGGTCGCGACGCCCTCGGCCGCCGCCGCCTGCCAGCTCGCCTCCAGCGCCGCGGCGTCGGCCTCCCCCTCCGTGGCGAGCGGCCCGCGCGCGAGCGCCTCGCGGTACCTCCGGCAGCGGTCCAGGACGGCCGCGCCGCCTGCCGTCCGCTCCTCGTAGGACAGGTCGCCGGCCGGCGTCCTCGGCTGCGGCACCCCGTTCACCCACAGGACCTCGTCGCGGAGCTCGACCACGTCCCCGGGGATGCCGACCACCCGCTTCACGACGTCGTCGCCCCGGGCGCGCGGGCTCTCGAACACGACGACGTCGCCGCGGCGCGGGGGCGAGCCCCCGAGGCGCGCGCGCGTCCACGGAATCCTGAAGCCGCGGACGAGGAGCGCGAGCACTACCGCCGCGGCGACCGCCTCGGCGTACTCGCGCCAGGGCGACTTCCCTGCCTTCGCGAGGTGCTCCTGCCAGAGGGCGTCGAGCTCGCGGAGCGCCGCCGACAGCCGGTCGGGATCGCCCTCGCGCGCCGCCTCGTCCACCTCGTCGCAGGCCGCCGCGACGTGGGCGTTCACCTTCTCGTCGAGGCGGCGGCGAACCCGGGCGGCGAGGGCGCGGGCGTCGGCGGCGAAGCGGCGGGCCTCGCGCCGGGTACGGTCGAGCTTGCGGACGGGGTCGGCCACGGGGCTGGGACCCTAGCCTACCCTACCCTTCCACCTTGAGGACGGCGAGGAACGCCTCCTGGGGGATCTCGACGGAGCCCACCTGCTTCATGCGCTTCTTCCCCTCCTTCTGCTTCTCGAGGAGCTTGCGCTTTCTGGAGATGTCGCCGCCGTAGCACTTCGCGAGCACGTTCTTGCGGAACGCCTTCACCGTCTCGCGGGCGATGATCTTCGCGCCGATGGCCGCCTGGATCGCGACCTCGTACATCTGCTTCGGGATGACCGCCTTCAGCCGCGCGCACAGCTCGCGGCCGCGCTGGTACGCGTGCTCGCGGTGGACGATGACGCTGAGGGCGTCGACCGGCTCGCCGTTGAGCAGGAAGTCGAGCTTCACGAGGTCGGCCTCCTCGTACCCCTTGAGCTCGTAGTCGAGGCTCGCGTAGCCGCGCGAGACGCTCTTCAGCTTGTCGAAGAAGTCGAACACGACCTCGGCGAGCGGGATGTCGTAGGTGATCTGGAGGCGCCGCGTGCCGATGTACTTGAGATCGCGCTGGACGCCGCGCCGGTCCTGGCAGAGCTTCAGGATCGCGCCCACGTCGTCGGTGCGGCCGTGGATGTGGCAGGTGAGGATGGGCTCCTCGAGCTTCGCGATCTTCTGGATCGGTGGCAGCTTGGCGGGGCTGTCGATCTCCACGACCGCGCCCTGCGTGTCGGTGATCCGGTAGACGACGGACGGCGCGGTGGTGATGAGGGCGAGCGCGTACTCGCGCTCGAGCCGCTCCTGCACGATCTCCATGTGCAGCAGGCCGAGGTACCCGCAGCGGAACCCGAACCCGAGCGCCTGCGAGGTCTCCGGCTCGAAGGTGAAGGCGGAGTCGTTGAGGCGCAGCTTCGTGAGCGCGTCTCGCAGGTTGTCGTAGTCGGCGGCGTCGATGGGGAAGACGCCCGAGAAGACCATCGGCTTCATGATCTTGAAGTCGGGGACCGGCTCGGCGGTCGGCTTGCCGATCTCGGTGATCGTGTCGCCGACCTTGGCGTCGTGGACGTCCTTCACGTTCGCGACGACGACGCCGACCTCGCCCGCCATGAGCTTCGCCACCGGCCGCGAGAACGGCGCGAAGACCCCGAGCTCCTGCACCTCGAACTCCCGCTTGTTCGACCAGAGCTGGATCTGCTGCTTCGTCGCGAGGGTCCCCTCGAACACGCGCACCAGCATGACGACGCCGCGGTACGTGTCGTACCACGAGTCGAAGATGATGGCCTTGAGCGGCGCGTCCGGGTCTCCGCCCGGGGGCGGCACCTTCTTCACGATCTCCTCGAGGATCTCGGCGATCCCGATGCCCTCCTTCGCGGAGGTCGGCACCGCGTCCTTCGCGTCGAGCCCGATGACGTCCTCGATCTCGCGCCGCACCTCCTCGACGTTCGCGCTCGGCAGGTCGATCTTGTTGATGACCGGGATGATCTCGAGGTCGTGATCGAGCGCCTGGTAGACGTTCGCGAGCGTCTGCGCCTCGACGCCCTGGCTCGCGTCCACGACGAGGATCGCGCCCTCGCAGGCGGCGAGCGAGCGCGAGACCTCGTACGCGAAGTCGACGTGGCCGGGGGTGTCGATGAGGTTGAGGACGTAGTCCTTGCCGTCCTGCGCCCGGTAGTTCATGCGCACCGTCTGCGCCTTGATGGTGATCCCGCGCTCGCGCTCCAGCTCCATGTTGTCGAGGAACTGGGCCTGGGCCTCGCGCTTCGTGACGGTGCCCGTCTTCTCGAGCAGACGGTCGGCGAGGGTCGACTTCCCGTGATCGATGTGGGCGATGATCGAGAAGTTGCGGATGTGCGCGTTCGATTCGGCCATGGGGCGGACGGCTTTTAACATGCGGGGTCGGGCGGAGCCATGCCGCGGCCGCGACCGGCGCCGCGGCCGCCGGAGCCGGCGCGCACGGCCGGTGAGGAAGGGTCGGCAGGCGAGGCCTGCGGGCGCCCGGATGTCAGACCCCGCCGATATCGTCCGCGACCGATCGACGGGCGGGAACCCCATAGGGTAGGCCCACAAAAACCCAAGATGCTGTGGGCCGATACATGTAGTGCACCATATGTTGTGGTATTGCGGTTGACAGGTAGGGTTCGGCTGCTAGAGTGGCTCTCCTGCACTCTGTCGAGTTGGCGCGAGGCAGGAGGACGGGCGGCGGCGGCGAGGGAAGGTCGGGAAACCACACCAAGACATCGCGATAACCCCTGGTACACCAACGCGGGCCGGCCGGGGGCGGGTTCGGAACGGAGGGATGCGAACGCATCCCCCCGTCGGGGAAGGCGTTTGCCTGGAGGGCCCTAGGAAGCCCCCGGGCGGAGGAACCAGCGGATGATGGAGCGCGAGGTCACGGGGACGCAGAAGAAGGCCGGGAAGGCGCAGAAGAAGGCGCAGCGGCGCGGGCTCGCCGTCGAGCGATACTTCACGACGAAGGGGGCGGATCCGGCGGACGAGGTCGCCTGGGAGACGCGCACCGCCCAGATCACGGGCGAGGGCGGCGCGATCATCTTCGAGCAGAAGGACGTCGAGGTCCCGAAGAGCTGGTCGCTCCTCGCGACGAACGTCGTCGCCTCGAAGTACTTCCGCGGGTCGCTCGGCTCGGCCAACCGCGAGCGGTCGGTCCGGCAGCTCGTGTCCCGCGTCGTGAAGACGATCGGCGCCTGGGGACGCAAGGACGGCTACTTCGCGTCGGAGGAGGACGCGGTCGCGTTCGAGGCCGAGCTCTCGCACCTCGTGTACCGCCAGAAGATGAGCTTCAACTCGCCCGTGTGGTTCAACGTCGGCGTGGAGGAGCACCCGCAGTGCTCGGCGTGCTTCATCAACTCCGTCGGCGACTCGATGGACTCGATCCTGAAGCTCGCCCACACGGAGGGCATGCTCTTCAAGTACGGGTCCGGCGCCGGCTCGAACCTGTCGAAGATCCGCTCGTCGAAGGAGCGGCTCTCCGGCGGCGGCGAGGCGTCCGGCCCCGTCTCCTTCATGCGCGGCTTCGACGCCTTCGCGGGCGTCATCAAGTCGGGCGGCAAGACCCGCCGCGCCGCGAAGATGGTGATCCTCGACGCCGACCACCCGGACGTCGTCGAGTTCGTCAGCTGCAAGGCCGACGAGGAGAAGAAGGCCTGGGCCCTCATCGAGGCCGGCTACGACGGCGGCTTCAACGTGCGGGGCGGCGCGTACGACTCCGTCTTCTTCCAGAACGCGAACCACTCGATCCGGGTCACCGACGCGTTCATGCGAGCGGTGATCGAGGACCGCGACTGGGCGCTCACCGCCCGGATCGAGGGCAAGGTCGTGGAGACGATCCGCGCCCGCGAGCTCATGCAGAAGGTGACCGAGGCCGCCTGGCTGTGCGGCGACCCGGGCATGCAGTTCGACACGACCATCAACGCCTGGCACACGTGCCCCGAGACCGACCGGATCAACGCGTCGAACCCGTGCTCGGAGTACATGTTCCTCGACGACACCGCCTGCAACCTCGCCTCGCTGAACCTGATGCACTTCCGCGACGCGATCGGCGGCGGGTTCGACGCGGACTCCTTCAAGCGCGCGGTGGACCTCACCATCCTCGCGCAGGAGATCCTGGTCTCGAACGCGAAGTACCCGACCGCGCCGATCGGGAAGAACAGCGACGAGTTCCGGCCCCTCGGGCTCGGGTACGCCAACCTCGGCGCCCTCCTCATGGCGAGCGGGCTCCCGTACGACTCCGACGGCGGGCGCGCCTGCGCCGCGGCGATCACCTCGCTCATGACGGGCGAGGCCTACGCCATGTCGGCGCGGATCGCCGAGCGGATCGGGCCCTTCGCCGGGTACGAGCGCAACCGCGATCCCTTCCTCGGCGTGATCCGCAAGCACGCGCAGCACGTCGACCGGATCGACCCGACGCTCGTCGACCGGGAGCTCCTCTCGGCCGCCCGCGACGCGTGGGCCGACGCGCTCCGCACCGGGACCGAGAGCGGCTACCGGAACGCGCAGGTGACGGTGCTCGCGCCCACCGGGACCATCGGCTTCATGATGGACTGCGACACGACCGGCATCGAGCCCGACATCGCGCTCGTGAAGTACAAGAAGCTGGTCGGCGGCGGCGTCCTCAAGATCGTGAACAACACGGTCCCCGCGGCGCTGCAGAAGCTCGGCTACTCGGCGGAGGCGATCTCCTCCGCCCTCCAGTTCATCGACGAGATGGAGACGATCGAGGGCGCCCCCGGCCTGGACGCGGAGGACCTCCCCGTCTTCGACTGCGCCTTCAAGCCCCACAACGGCACCCGGTCCATCCAGTACATGGGCCACATCCGGATGATGGGCGCGGTGCAGCCCTTCCTCTCGGGCGCGATCTCGAAGACCGTCAACATGCCGAGCACGGCGACGCCGCAGGACATCGAGACGGCCTACCTCGAGGCCTGGAAGCTCGGGCTGAAGGCGATCGCCGTCTACCGCGACGGGTGCAAGCGGAGCCAGCCGCTCAACACCAGGAAGGACGAGGCGAAGCAGGAGGACAAGGCGGAGCAGCGGCTCGCGCGCCGTCGCCTGCCGGACGAGCGCCGGTCGATCACCCACAAGTTCTCGATCGGCGGCCACGAGGGCTACATGACCGTCGGCATGTACGACGACGGCACGCCGGGCGAGCTCTTCGTGACGATGGCGAAGGAGGGGTCGGTCGTCTCCGGCCTCATGGACAACTTCGCGACGATGATCTCGATGTCCCTGCAGTACGGCGTCCCGCTGAAGGTCCTCGCGGACAAGTTCAGCCACACGCGCTTCGAGCCGTCGGGCTTCACCGGCAACCCGGAGATCCCGATCGCGAAGTCGATCACCGACTACATCTTCAGGTGGCTCGCGCTGAAGTTCCTCCCGGCGGAGGACGGCGGCCAGACGCAGCCGTACCTGCCCGGCGTCGAGCCGGCGCCGGCGAAGAAGGCCGCGCAGAAGCTGATCGAGGCGAGGCCGGTGACGGTCGAGGCCCCGCGCTCGAACGGCGCGGTCGAGAAGCAGACCGACGCCCCGCCCTGCCCGACCTGCGGGTCGATCACGGTGCGGAACGGCGCCTGCTACAAGTGCCTCAACTGCGGGTCGACGACGGGGTGCTCATAGCGCCTCTGCAGCGGCGGCTTCAGCCGCCGCCGGTGACGGTCGCTCGTGCGGTGACGCCCGATCGATCACACCGCTGGCAGTCCGCATGACCTCGACGCCCGGGACGGACACGTCCCGGGCGTCGTCGTCTCCGGCGGACGCCGCCTCCTCCGGCCCGCCATTGCCGGCGCCGACCTCGGGACGAACCTTCCCCCCAGGGAGGTCGCCATGCACCGCCGCGCGCTCTCCGCCGCCACGTGCTCGCTCACGCTGGCCGCGTGCTTCTCCACCGGGGCGGTCTACACCGCACGCACGGAGGCGGGGCGCCCGCTGTCGCCGCCGGCCCGGCCGACGGCTACCTGGTCTGGCACGATCCGGCCGGCTCGCTGTACGTGGACGGCGACGCACGGCCGCTCCGCGTCTTCGCGGGCGCGTACGGCGCGAGCCCGCCGCGCATCCCCTTCTCGCTCTGTCCCTAGCAGCGCCGGCTTCAGCCGGCGCCGGTGACGATCGCTCGTGCGGTGACGCCGCTCGATCCTGGCGCGCTGGCGCTAGCGGAACTCCCGCGCCCGGCGTCCCACCGACGGCGCGAGCGCGAGCGGCGCGACCGAGTCGACCCGCACGTTCACGACCGCGCCGGACCGCTCGAGCCGCCCGCGCGCGACGAGGTACGGCGCCCCGCGCACGACCGTCCGGCACCGCTCGTAGACCTCCGGGGTGACGACGAGGTTCGCGATCCCGGTCTCGTCCTCGAGCGACACGAAGACGATCCCATGCGCGGTCTCCGGGCGCTGCCGCACGATGACGAGCCCCGCCACCTCCACCGCCGACCGGTCCGGGAGCCTCGAGAGCTCGCGCGCGGTCCGGACCCGCCCCGACGCGAGCGCCGGCCGCAGGACCGCCATCGGGTGGCCGCGCGCGGAGAGCCCCGCCGTCGCGAAGTCGGCCGAGACCTCCTCGGCGGCGCTCGCCGGCGGCAGCCCGGGATCGGGCTCGGCCGGCGCGACGCCCGCGAACAGGTCGCCCGCGTCCGCCTCCACCCCGAGGCTCCGCCAGACGGCGCTCCGGCGGTCCGGGGCGAGCGCGCCGAGCGCGCCCGCCTCGGCGAGCCGCACGAGCCAGGCCCGGGAGAGCCCCGCGCGGCGCACGAGGTCGCCGAGGGCGGCGAACGGCCCCGCGGTCCGGGCG
>JAHWYA010000105.1 GCA_020028115.1 Anaeromyxobacter sp. | reverse complement strand
CCGTGACCGCGAGATGTGATCGATGATGAGGAATGTGCGCGTTTCCGGAGGCGTCGAAATCTCGTGAGAGGATCGCCTCATGACGACCTCCGCACGCGAACTCTCCGCCCGCCTCGCAGACCTCCTCCGGCGCGAGCGCCTCGCGCTCGCCGACTTTCTCGTGGCCCTCGCGGACTTCGATCGCCGGCGGGTGTACCTCGACCTGGGCCACGCATCTCTCTTCTACTTCCTTCACCGGGAGCTGGGACTCGCGAAGGGGCCGGCCTTCTACCGGAAGACCGCCGCGGAGCTCATCCAGCGCTATCCCGAGGTCATCGAGCCCCTGCGAGACGGACGCCTGTGCCTCACGAGCGTCGTCGAGCTCGCGAAGGTCATCACGCCCGAGAACCGCCGCGACGTGCTGCCGCGCTTCTTCCACATGTCGAAGCGCGAGGCGAAGGCGGTCACGGCCGAATTGCAGCCCCACGAGGCGGCGCCGCAGGGCACCGTGGTCACCGTCGTCCGGGCGGCGGCGGCCCCCGCGCTCACGCTGGTGGCATCTCCGTCGCTTGGTGTCGCGCCGATATCGGTTCTTCCGGAAGAACCGACTCGCCAACGCCAGCGTTCCAGCTGCGGTTTCCGCGAAGGCTCCCGTCTCGCGTCCTCCGCGGACCCACGTCGAGCCGCTCACCGCGGATCTCAACCGCATCCACGTCACGGTCTCCCGCAGCTTCCTGAAGAAGCTCGCTGCCGCCCGCGACGCGCTCTCCCACTCGCACCCGGGCGCGACCGACGAGGAGATACTCGCAGCCGGCCTCGACCTGCTGCTCGAGCGCGCCGCGAAGCGGCGGGGGCTCGTCGAGAAGCCGCGGAAGACGCCGCCCCCGGCCGCTCCGGGCTCGGACGCCGTCCCCGCCCACGTCTCGCGCGCGGTGTGGACGCGGGACGAGGGCAAGTGCCAGTGGAAGCTCGACTCCGGCGGCATCTGCGGCTCCACGTACCAGGTCCAGCTCGACCACATCATCCCGCGCGCGCTCGGAGGGCCATCGACGGTCGACAACCTGAGATGCGCCTGCAGGGTGCACAACGTCCGGGCCGCGCGCGAGGTGTACGGGGACGAGCTGATGGATCACTTCACGCGCCGCGGATCGCGGCCGCGCGCCTAGCGACCGCGCGTCGTACGCCGCCCCGCACCTGCTCGGGGGCGCATCTCACCCCTCCGCCACGATCGTCCCGTCCGCCGCCGTCCACGCCCGCGTCATCGCGGGCGTGTTGTGCGCGAACCCGACCTCGCCGGACGGCGAGACGACGATGAGGCCGCCGTCGCCGCCGAGGCGGTTGCCGAGCAGCGCCACCGCGGCGCGGGCGGCGTCCATCGCGGAGCGGCCCGCCGCGACGAGGTCAGCCGTGTGCCGCGCGAGCGTGAGCTGGATGATCCGCTCGCCGTGCCCGGTGCAGGAGACGGCGGCGAGGGCGTCGTCCGCGTAGGTGCCGCAGCCGACGAGCGGCGTGTCCCCGACGCGGCCGGGGAGCTTCATCGACATGCCACCCGTCGACGTCGCGGCGGCGACGTGGCCGTGCACGTCGCGGGCGACCGCGCCCACCGTGCCCGTCTTCGACGCCGCGGCGCCGGCCCGCGCCGCCTCGAAGCGCGCGCGCTGCGCCGGGGTGACGAGGAGCTCGTTGGGGTGGACCGGGAAGCCCGCCTCCCGCGCGAAGGCGGAGGCGGCTGGGCCGGCGAGCATGACGTGGGCGGTCCGCTCCATCACGGCGCGGGCGAGCAAGACCGGGTTTCGCACGTCCTTCACGACCGCCACCGCGCCGCAGCGGAGCGTCTCCCCGTCCATGATCGAGGCGTCGCACTCGACGTCCCCGGCCGAGGTGAGGGTCGAGCCCGTGCCGGCGTTGAAGTGCGGGTCGTCCTCGAGCATCCGGACGGCGAGCTCGACCGCGTCGAGGGCGGTCCCGCCCTGGGCGAGGAGCGCGGCGCCAGCCGCACATGCCCTTTGTGCTCCGGCGAGGCGAGCGTTTTCGCCACCCCCGGTTTTGACGCTCTCCGGCGAGCGTTCGCCCGCACCTCCATGGACGATGATGGCAGAATGCCGCGGACGGTGCATCGTGGCGCTCCCCGTTATCTTGAACCGCGTACGGAACCAGAGAGGAAGCTCATGGCTCTTCGCGAGGTGGTGATCGTCGGAGCGGCGCGCACGCCCATCGGCTCGTTCATGGGGTCGCTCGCCGCCGTCACGGCGCCGAAGCTCGGCGCGACGGCCATCCGGGCCGCCCTGCAGCGCGCGGGCGTCGACCCCGGGTCGGTCGACGAGGTCGTGATGGGGAACGTCCTCCAGGCGGGGGTCGGACAGGCGCCTGCCCGCCAGTCCTCGATCTTCGCGGGCGTGCCCGAGAAGGTCCCGTGCTGGACGCTCAACAAGGTCTGCGGCTCGGGCCTGAAGGCCGTCATCTCCGGGGCGCAGGCGATCGCGCTCGGGGACGCCGACGTCGTGGTCGCGGGCGGCATGGAGTCCATGTCCAACGTCCCCTACTACGACCGCGCCGCGCGCGCCGGGGTCCGGATGGGCAACGTCGAGCTCATCGACGGGATGATCCACGACGGGCTCTGGGACGTTTACAACCAGCAGCACATGGGGATCTGCGCGGAGGCGTGCGCGACCACCCAGGGGATCTCCCGCGCGCAGCAGGACGAGTACGCCATCGAGTCCACGCGCCGCGCGATCGAGGCCCAGAAGTCGGGCGCGTTCCAGGCGGAGATCGTCCCCGTCGAGCTCGAGGGGAAGAAGGGCGAGAAGACCCTCGTCTCCGAGGACGACGGCCCGAAGGGCGCGAGGCCGGAGAAGATCCCGACGCTCCGGCCCGTCTTCAAGAAGGACGGGTCCGTGACGGCCGCGAACTCCTCGTCGATCAACGACGGCGGGGCTGCGGTCGTCCTGATGAGCGCCGAGCGCGCGAAGAAGGACGGCCGCACGGTCCTCGGCCGGCTGCGGGCGTGGGGCGGCGCCGCCCGCGCGCCGGTGGAGTTCACCATCGCGCCCGCCGACGCCATCAAGGTGACGCTCGCCAAGACGGGGCTCGCGACGAAGGACGTCGACCTCTGGGAGATCAACGAGGCGTTCGCCGTCGTCTCGGTCGCGAACAACCGGCTCCTCGGCCTCGACGGGAAGGACGTGAACGTCCGCGGAGGGGCGGTCGCCCTCGGGCACCCCATCGGCGCCTCGGGGGCCCGCATCCTGGTCACGCTGCTGTACGCGATGAAGGACCTCGGTCGGAAGCGCGGGCTCGCGTCGCTCTGCATCGGCGGCGGCGAGGCGGTCGCGCTCGTCGTCGAGCGCTAGGGGAGGCACTCGTGAACAAGGTCGTCGCGTCGGCGGACGAGGCGGTCCGGGACGTCCAGGACGGCGCCACCATCATGGTGTCCGGGTTCGGCCTGTGCGGGAACCCGGAGACCCTGATCTCGGCGCTGCACCGGAAGGGCGTGAAGGACCTCACGCTCATCTCGAACAACTGCGGGACGACCGACCTCGGGCTCGGCGTCCTGCTGAAGGCGCGGCAGATCCGGAAGATCGTCGCGTCCTACGTCGGCGAGAACAAGGAGTTCGAGCGGCAGTACCTCTCGGGCGAGCTCGAGGTGGAGCTCGTCCCCCAGGGGACGCTCGCCGAGCGGATCCGCGCCGGGGGCGCCGGGATCGGCGGCTTCTACACGGCGACCGGCGTCGGGACGAAGGTCGCCGAGGGGAAGGAGACCCGCGTCATCGGCGGGCGCGAGTACCTGCTCGAGCTGCCTCTCCGGGCGGACTTCGCGTTCGTCTGGGCGTGGAAGGCCGACACCTGGGGCAACCTCCTCTACCGGAAGACGACGCGGAACTTCGCGCCGATGATGTGCGCCGCGGCGAAGATCACCGTGGCGGAGGCGCCGAACGTCGTGCCGGCGGGCGAGCTCGATCCCGATCTCGTCCACACGCCGTCCATCTACGTGAAGCGGGTCGTCCGGGGCGAGAAGTACGAGAAGTGGATCGAGCGGCGGACGGTCCGGCCGCGGGCGAAGTAGGGGGAGGGGAGATGCCGCTGACGCGAGAGCAGATCGCGAAGCGCGTCGCGCGCGAGCTGCGCGACGGGTACTACGTGAACCTCGGGATCGGCATGCCCACGCTGGTCTCGAACTACGTCCCGCCGGGCATCGAGGTCGTGCTCCAGTCCGAGAACGGGATCCTGGGCGTCGGCCCGTATCCCGTCGAGGGCGAGGAGGACCCGGACCTCATCAACGCCGGCAAGGAGACCGTCACGGTCGTCCCCGGCGCCTCGTACTTCTCGTCCGCCGACTCCTTCGCGATGATTCGCGGCGGGCACATCGACCTCGCCATCCTCGGCGCGCTCGAGGTGTCGGAGAAGGGCGACCTCGCGAACTGGCTCGTCCCCGGCAAGATGGTGAAGGGAATGGGCGGCGGGATGGACCTCGTCGCGGGGGCGCGGCGCGTCATCGTCATGATGGACCACGCGACGAAGGAGGGCGCGCCGAAGATCCTGAAGCAGTGCACGCTCCCGATCACCGGGCTCCACTGCGTCTCGGCGATCTGCACCGACCGCGCCTGGATCGACGTGACGCCGGAGGGGCTGCGGCTCCGCGAGATCGCGCCCGGCGAGACGTTCCAGGGCGTGCAGGAGATCACCGAGCCGCGGCTGCTCGTCGGGCCGGACGTGTCACCCATGCAGGTCTGAGGCGGCGCCCGCACCGTGCCGCCGCTCATCACGCTCCTCACCGACTACGGGGCCGGCTCCGGCTACCCCGCCCAGGTGAAGGGCGTGCTCCTCGCGGCGCTGCCGGACGCGCGCATCGTCGACGTCTCGCACGACGTCCCGCGCCACGACGTCCTCGCGGGCGCGCTCCTCCTCGAGGCGTGCGCCCCGTGGTTCCCGCGGGGCGCGATCCACGTCGCGGTGGTCGATCCCGGCGTCGGGACGGCCCGCCGCGCGCTCTGCGTCGTCGACCCCGAGGGGCGGCGGTTCGTCGCGCCGGACAACGGGCTCCTGACGCCGTTCCTCGGCCCCGGCTCGCGCGCGGTCGTCATCGAGCCCGGTCGCGCGCTGCCGCCGCCGCGGACGGCCACCTTCCACGGGCGGGACCTCTTCGCCCCCGCCGCGGTCCTCCTCGCCCGCGGGGAGGACCCGTCGGCGCTCGGCGCGGCCGTGGACGACCCGGTCCGGCTCGAGTGGCCGCGGGCCGCGGTCGCGGCCGGCGAGGTCCGGGGGGAGACCCTCGCCGCGGATCCGTTCGGGAACGTGGTCAC
Source organism: Anaeromyxobacter sp. (assembly GCA_020028115.1). Taxonomy (GTDB): domain Bacteria; phylum Myxococcota; class Myxococcia; order Myxococcales; family Anaeromyxobacteraceae; genus Anaeromyxobacter. The sequence continues at coordinate 1,283 of JAHWYA010000105.1, read as the reverse complement.
GTCGATCCGCGAGTCCGATCTCCCGGCGGGCGCCGCGGTGCTCGAGGCGGAGGCGGACGGTCGTCCCGCGCGGTGGGTGCGGACCTTCGGCGAGGGACGGCCCGGAGAGCTCCTCGCGCTCCTCGGGAGCGGCGGGCGGGTCGAGCTCGCGGTGCGCGAGGCGAGCGCGGCTGCGCTCCTGGGTCGCGCGCGCGGAGTGAAGGTGCGCCTGGTGCTGGTTGGCCGCGCCGGGGGGGCCTGCTAGAGTTTCGGCGATGGCCGGCGACAACCAGCGGCGCGCCGCGCGCCTGCACCACGAGATCCCGGTCGCGTACCGATCCGTCGGGAGCTTCCTCTCCGACTGGGCGACCAACATCAGCCACGGCGGGCTCTTCATCAACACCCGCAAGCCGCTGCCCGTCGGCACGGCGGTGAAGCTCCTGCTCCAGCTGCCGGGCGCGAAGTTCCCGTGCCAGCTCGAGGGTCGCGTCACCCGCGTCACCCAGTACGACAACAAGGCGAACATGGTGCCCGGCATGGGCGTCGAGTTCACCGAGATGGACGAGACGCAGCGGCGCGAGATCGACGCGTTCGTCGCGCGGCTGCGGACGGAGTTCGAGGAGGCGTAGCCTCCCTCCGCCCGTTACCTCCCGACGGTGCGCACCGAGCTCGAGATCGACGGCCTCGCCCCGGGCGGCGAGGGGGTGGGCCGTTCCGGGCCGCGCGCCGTCTTCGTCCCGTTCACCGCGCCCGGCGACCGCGTCGTCGCCGACGTCCCCGCGGGGGACGGGCCCGCGCACGGCGTCCTCGTCGAGGTGCGGGCGCCCGGGGAGGCACGGCTGGATGCGCCGTGCCGGCATTTTGGGCCCCTCCAGCAGTGCGGCGGCTGCGAGTGGCTCCACGTCCGCTACGAGGCGCAGCTCGCCGCGAAGGCGCGGGGCTTCTCGGAGACCCTCCGCCGCATCGCGCGCCTCGATCCGGAGGCGTGCGGGCTGCGGCCGATCCTCGCGTCCCCCTCGCCGCTCCGGTACCGCGCCCGCGCGAAGTTCCACCTCGACCGGGCGAGCGGCCGGCTCGCGTTCTTCCGGCGGCGGTCGCACGCGCCGGTGCCGCTCGCGGAGTGCCACCTCCTCGCGCCGGGGCTCGACGCGCTCCGCGAGGCGCTCGGCCCGGCGCTCGGCGAGGCGCGGCTCTCGCCGTCGGAGGTCGCGCTCGAGTGGTCCGACGAGGAGGGCCGGGGGAGCGCGCTCCTCCTCCTCGAGCCCACCGCGGCGGCGCGCGCGCGGGCGGAGGCGCTCGTCGCG
>JAHWYA010000104.1 GCA_020028115.1 Anaeromyxobacter sp. | reverse complement strand
GCGGCGCGCCGCGGGGTCGCCTCCGCGCTCCTCGCGCGGGTGGAGGCGCTCGCGCGCCGCCGCGGCGTCCGGACCCTCCGCGCGGACGCGGCGCGGAGCGGCGTCGAGTTCTACCGGGCGCGGGGGTTCGCGGGTGGGAAGGTCGTGCGCGTGCCGCTCCCGGGCGGCGCGCTCCTGGCGGTGCGGATGTCGAAGAGGCTCCGTGTCACCATTCGCTCTTGAGGCGTGCGGAGCTGGTGTCTCCGCGAAGCGGAAGGGGGCACGCGCCACCGAGAGCCCTGACGCCAGCGCGCCGGTCGAGGTCTCCCGCGGCGTCTGGCGCCCGAAGGCGCCAGGCGCCGGTGGTCAGCTCACAGCCTCCCGCACGGCCTGCGGAACGGGCAGCGCCGGCAGCGGTCGCGCTCCTCGAGCCGCGGGAACACGTCCTCCCGCGCGAGGTTCCTCGCCGGATCCTCGAGCGTCGCCTTCATCGCGGCGATCGAGCTCCGCATCGCGGTCGTGCAGGCGTCGAGCGCCGCCGCGTCGGCGGAGACCGAGACGCGCTCGCCGCCCGGGACGCCGTTCCCGACGAGGTAGACGAGCCCACCCACCACCGAGTCCACCGCCACGCTCCACTTCCGCTGCGCGTAGAGGGCGTAGGTCCCGACCTGCACGTGGTCGACCCCGCGCTCCTTGCCGGTCTTCCAGTCGAGGACGTGCACGCGGCCGTCGGCGTCGCGGTAGGCGAAGTCGATGGCGACCCAGATCTTCGTGCCCTCGAAGTCCCAGGAGTCGAGCTCGTCGACCGTGAGCCACCGCTCGCGCGGCGTCCGGCGGATCTCGTCGAGGACCGGGCTCGCCCAGAAGGCCCGCAGCGAGCCGTCCACGACCTGCTCGTAGAGCCGCTTCCAGTCGGCGTCCGCGACCGCCTCACCGTACTCGTGCTCGACGAGTCCGACGATCCGCGACGCCTCGCGCCAGTAGCTCTTCTCGCGGGAGCCCGCCCACTCGGCCCGCGCCTTCGCGCGGACCTGCTCGAGCACCTTCTCGAGCGGCGGCAGCTCGCCCGTGCCCTTCGCGCGCGCGAGCGCCTTCTTGAGCGCGTCGTGGACGAGCGAGCCCGCCCACTGCCAGCGCGACGAGAGCTTCTTCAGGACGTACAGCTCGCGCACCTGCGAGCCCGCCGGCGCCTCCCAGCCGCCCCAGCTCCCGTAGTACGCGAAGAAGTACGCCCGACGGCACTCGTCGAACTTCTCGTGACGGGACTTCGACCAGGAGAACTCGTTCTGGAGCTGGGCCATGGCGCGCCTGCCGGCTGGGCAGACGGCCGAGTGTAGCCCGAACCTCCGACAAACGGCCCGGACGGGGCGTTACTTCTCGTTACTTTTGTCAGCGTGTGGCGGCGGGGATCTCGCGGAGGCCTGCTCGACACGAACATCCGGGCGTCCCGCTCGACGACCTCGCCGTGGCGGCGCTTCACGTATCCGGTGCGCAGGAACGCGCCGGCGCTCCAGGCCGAGTCCTCCGGTCCTTCACCGTCGCCGTAGGACCAACTCGGATCCACGGCGAGGAGCGAGAGCGTGCGCGTGACGGTCCGGAACCAGGCGACCTCGTTCGCGCCAGCCGGGACCGGCATCGTGTCGATGCACTGGCGTCCACGCGCGGACACGAGCGAGCAGGTCACCGTCCGCACGGCGCCGAACGGCATCACCTATCCGTCGATGTGGTGGTTCTGCACGAGCGGATGGTTCAGCGCCGGCAGCGCCGTCACGTTCCTCGCCCGGAGTAGCCCCGCCATCCTCCTGACCGTCCTCTCCCTCATCGATCTCCTCGCCTCCCGCGGGCGCGCCGAGCTTTCCCGGCGGACTTCCTGGGACCTACCCGGCTCGCGGCAGCCAATCAGGTCTGAGCGCGCAACTTGGCCGAGAACCTACGGCGGGACAACGGCGTCGCCTGCCTGGCGCGGTCGGGGCGGCTGCGTTAGTAGGGCGGAACCATGATGTGCCAGGGCAAGCTCAGGATCTGGTGACGCCGCCCCGGGCTGTCGCCTCGGGCGCCGCGCGTTCTTGGACGCGAAGGGCAACTCTGCGTCCGGTCCTCACCGCCGTCCTCCTTGGCCCGCTCCTCGGAATCCATCATGGCCCTGCGCCTTCGCGCCCGATTCCTCGGCGCCCCTGTGCACTTGGTTTCGGTCCCCGTATTCTTGGACAGCGTCGCCCAGTCGATCACCTTCCCGATTCTCCCCCGGCTGACGCAGTCGCTCCTCGGCGGCGACATGGCCGAGGCCGCCCTGTGGGTCGGCTGGCTCGAGGTCGCCTGGGCTGCGGCCTACTTCCTGGCTGCGCCTGTTCTGGGTGGCCTCTCCGACCATTTCGGGCGTCGCCCGTCGTTCCTGGTCTCGTTGGCGGGGGTCGCGGCTGAGCTACTGCTGGACGTCTTCGCTCCGAACGTTTGGTGGCTATTGGCGGGCCGCGTGCTCTGCGGCCTCACGTTCGGCGCGCAAGTGGCCGTCATGGCCTATGTGGCCGATGTAACCGAGCCCGAGAAGCGCGCCGGCGCCTACGGCTGGGTGAACGGCGCCCTCTTCAGCGGCATCGTGGTGGGACCGCTGGCCGGTGGGATCCTGGCTCAAGTCGACCTGCGCGCCCCCTTCTGGGCGGGCGCCGCCCTGGCGTCGACCGGCGCGGCCTACGTCGGCCTCGTGCTTCCCGAGTCCCTGCCGAAGGACCATCGGGCGCCCTTCAACGTCTCGCAGACCGCGCCCTGGGACGCCCTGCGGTTCCTGCTGGCTCGCCGCGCGCTTGCGCCGCTGGCCGTTGTGTTGCTCCTCACGTGGCTCGCGATCCAGAGCAGCGACAACATGCTCGTCCTCTATACGGCGTATCGCTACGGCTGGACGCCGCTCGAGTTCGGGGTGTTCGTGGGGGTGGCGGCCAGCTTGAGCATCGTCGTTCAGGGCTGGCTGGCAGGCAGGTTCGTTGAGCGCTTCGGCGACCACCGCGCGTTGATCGCAGGCCTCAGCCTGCAGGCCCTGGGATTGACCGGCATGGGGCTTGCGGGCACGGGCATTCTGTTCTGGACCGTCGCGCTCGGCGCCGTCTTCGGCGCGCTCGCGCGGCCGGCGCTTCAGTCGCTGATGTCGGCCGCCGTCGGCCCGGACGAACAGGGGCGGCTGCAAGGCGGCGTGGGCGCAGTCTCCAGCCTGACGAGCATCGTGGCCCCGCTTGTGTTCACCCAGCTGTTCGCCTGGTCGATTGGCGGCGCACGGGAGGCGAGCTGGTCCGGCGCCACCATCCTGGCCGGCGCGAGCCTCAGTGCAGCGGCCGCCTTCGTTGCCTGGCACGCCGCGCGAACGAGCGTGCCGTCGGCGCGGTCAACCTGAAGAAGCTCCTACCCAGCGACGAGCCGTTCGCGGCGCGCGATCTCCCCGGCCACGGATGATCCGTCAGGTCGATCCCGAGCTTAGCCTCTCCGCGCGGGACGCCCGATGGGTCGGTCGGCTGGACGTCGAGGCGAACGGTAGCCGCGGCGGCCGGCGCCGACGGCGGCGGCCGCTCACCTCAGGTCCCTGCGATGTCGCCCGCCGCACCTGTTTCGTACCCTGAGTGCGGATCGGCGTGCGAATTGTGCACGCGCGACGGCAGCCCGCGACCGCAGCAAAAGGGCACGATCTCGCTGGCGTCTACCGGGAAAGGGCCCCCGCTACCAATCATCCCTGCGTTACTTCTTCACGGCCGGCTTCGGCTTCGCGGCCGCGGGCGCCTGCGACGCCTTCGGCGCGCCGGCGGGCGCGGACGAGGGCGCGGCGCGCACCTCGACCGGCCCGAGCGGCAGGTCCGCGAGCTGGCTCTTCACTGTGTCCGGGTGCGCGACGAGGACGAGCGTCAGCTTCGACGGGTCGAGGTAGGTCGCCGCGAACTTGCGGACGTCGTCCGAGGTCACCTTCCGCACCCGCTCCGCGTAGCGGTTCCAGTAGTCGTCCGGCAGCCCGTGGACCGCGATGTCGGCGATCCGCCCTGCCGTCGCGCCCGCGGTCGCGAACTCCGCCGGGAGGCCGAGCACGAGCGAGGCCTTCGCCTCCTCGAGCTCCTGCGCCGGGACCGGCTCCTCGCGCATCCGCCGCAGCTCGCCGAGCAGCTCCTTCAGCGCGGCGCCGGTCACGTCCGCCTTGACGCTCCCGACGACGAAGCTCACCCCCGCGAGCTTGCGGGCCTCGCCGCGCGCGTAGACGCCGTACGTGTAGCCCTTGTCCTCGCGGAGGTTCCGGAAGAGCCGCGAGGCCATCCCGCCGCCGAGCACCTGGAAGGCGACGGTGCTCGTGACGTACTCGTCCGAGGTCCGGCGCAGGCCGGGCATGCCGAGGAGGACGTACGACTGCGGGGCGTCCTGCTTCTCGAGGACGAGCGTCCGGTGCGGGGACGCGCCGGGGGCCGGCGGGAGCGGCGCGGCCTGCGCGCCCGCCTGCCAGGCGCCGAGGCTCTTCTCGAGCAGCGGCCGGAGCTCCGCCTCGGAGACGTCGCCGACGACGACGAGCTCCGCGTTCGCGGGTCGCCAGAGGCGATCGTGGAACGACGAGAGGTCCTTCGGCGTCATCGCCTTCACCGACTCCTCGGTCCCGAGGGAGTAGTGGCCGTACGGGTGGGTGCCCCAGAACACCGGCTGGAACGCCTTCGACGCGATCGCCTGCGGCTGGTCGCGCTGCTGGAGGAGGGTCACGAGCCGCTCGTCCTGCACGCGCTCGAAGTCGGCCCTCGGGAAGGCCGGATTCATCGCGACGTCCGCGAAGAGCTCGAGGAAGCGCGGCAGGTGCTTCGCCAGCGTCGCGCCGGAGAGGGAGGCGGAGTCGACGCTCGCGCCCGCGCCGATCGAGGCGCCGAGGAACCCGGCCTCGTCGGAGATCTGCGTCGCCGTCCGGGTCTTCGTCCCCTCCGTCATCATCGACGCGGTGAACGACGCGAGGCCGGGCTGGGGGCCGGGGTCGCGCGCGGCGCCCGCGTCCACGACGAGGTTCACTGCGACGATCGGGAGCCGCCGGTACTCGACGAGCCGGACGGCGAGGCCGTTCGACAGCTTGAACTTCTTCTGGTCGGGGACGCGGAGCTCGGGCGGCGCGCCGGCGTCCGGCGGCTTCGTCCGGTCGACGGAGGCGGCGGCCGGTGCGGCGGACGGCTGCCCCGCGGCGGGCGGCGCCTCCTTCCTCGGCGTGGCGCACCCCGCCGCGAGGGCGAGGGCGAGGGCGGCGAGGCTCGGGACGAGGCGGCTCATCGGGACTCCCCCTTCACGGCGGCGGCGGGCGTGGACTTCGCGGGCGGCGTCTCGGCGGCGCTCGCGGGGCGCGGGACGACGCTCAGTACGACCCGGGCGTCCTTGCGCAGGTACGTGCGGACGGCGGCGGAGACGTCCGCGGCGGTGGCGTTGCGGTACCGCGCGAGGTCCTCGCCGAGGTAGCCGGGGTCTCCGGTGCGCAGGTAGTACCCGGCGAGCGTCGCGGCGCGGCCGCCGAACCCACCCACGGGCTCGAGCCCGAAGATGGCGCCCGCCTCGATCTTGTTCTTCGCCCGCTCGAGCTCCGCCGGCGCGGCCGGCTCCTGCGCGAGCTTCGCGAGCTCCTCGTCGATCTCCTTCTCGAGCCGCTCGAGGGTGACGCCCGGCTTCGGCGTCGCGGTGACGAGGAACATCGAGCCGAGGGTCTGGCTCATCTGCCCGGCCGAGACGTCCTGGGCGATCCGCTCGTCCATCACGAGCCGCTTCACCAGCCGGGCGCTCTTCCCGTCGGTGAGGACCTGCCCGGCGAGGTCGAGGGCGGCGTCGCCCGGCGCGAAGACCTTCGGCGTCTGCCATGCCATGTACAGCCGTGGGAGCTGCACCCGGTCCTCCATCGTGACCCGCTTCTCGGCCGTCAGCGGGACGGGCACCGGCTGCTGGTGCGCGGGCGCCGGCTTGCCCGGGATCCCGCCGAACCACTTCTCGACGAGCGCGCGGACCTTCGCGGGGTCGACGTCGCCGGCGATCGCGAGCACCGCGTTCTCGGGGCCGTAGAACCGCTTGAAGAACTCGCGGACGTCCTCGAGGCTCGCCGCCTGCAGGTCCTCGTGCGAGCCGATCGGCATCCAGTGGTACGGGAACTCGGGGTTGAAGAGGTTCGAGATGATCCGGTCGTAGGCGAGGCCGTACGGGCGCATCTCGTAGCTCTGGCGCCGCTCGTTCCGCACCACCTCGCGCTGGTTGTCGAGCTTGTCCTGCGTGAGCGTCGGCAGGAGGAAGCCCATCCGGTCGGACTCGATGTAGAGCATCTGCTCGAGCGCGTTCGACGGCACCTGCTCCCAGTACTGCGTGGTGTCCTGGGAGGTGGAACCGTTCGTGTCTCCTCCCGCCGCCTCGACGAGCCGGTCGGCGGTCCCCTTGGGGAGGTTCTGCGAGCCCTGGAACATCAGGTGCTCGAACAGGTGCGCGAACCCGGTGCGCCCCGGCTTCTCGTCCTTCGCGCCGACGTCGTACTGGACGTGGACGCCGACGATCGGGTTCGTCCGGTCCTCGTGCACGATCACGGTGAGCCCGTTCCCGAGCTTGAACATCTGGAACGGGATCTCCGGCGCG
>JAHWYA010000103.1 GCA_020028115.1 Anaeromyxobacter sp. | reverse complement strand
CGCGGGCGGCGTGGCCGTGGGGGCCGGCCGGGCTCCTCGGCGCGCTCTGGATCGTCGCGCTCGCCGGCGGGAGGCTGCGCCCAGCGCGCGCCTGCGAGCGGTGCGGCGGCGCCGCGTGCCGGCGCTGCGATCCGAACGCGGGCGAGCTCTGCGGGCAGTGCGTGAACGTCTTCGTCCACAAGGGGCTCGTCGACGCGCGCGACCGGCTCCGCAAGGAGGCGCAGGTCCGTCGCCGCGAGCAGTTCGTGGGCGTCGCGACGCGCATCCTCTCGATCGTCGGGTGCGGCGCGGGGCAGCTGTTCCACGGGGCGTCGGCGAAGGGCGCGCTGCTCCTCCTCGGGACGCTCTTCGCCGCGTTCCTGCTCTGGTTCTGGCGCGGCATCGTCGCGCCGCCGCAGCCGTCGCCGTACGTGCTCGCCGGCAAGCTCGCCGTCGCGGCGCCGGTCGGGATCGCGCTCTGGGCGCTCGCGGTCCGCGACGCGTTCCGGCGGACGCGGTAGGAGGGGACCCGCGTGGCGCTCAAGGGCACGCTGAAGGACTTCGGGATCGCGGAGATCCTCCAGCTCATCGGCCAGCAGGCGAAGAGCGGCGTGCTCCACCTCGAGGCGCGCGACGACCTCATCCACATCGCCATCGCCGACGGGAACGTGGTCCGCGCCGAGTCGGCCGGGCGGAAGACGCGGGAGCGACTCGGCAACCTCCTCGTCCGCGCGGCGATCATCACGGAGGAGGAGCTCGCCTACGCGCTCGACGCGCAGAAGCGCAGCCTGCGCCGGCTGGGCGACATCCTGGTCGAGCTCGAGCTCGTCACGAAGCAGGACCTCCGCGAGATGACGGCGCTCCAGACCACCGAGACCGTCTTCCGGCTCTTCCACTGGAAGAGCGGCACCTACGAGTTCGAGCCGGGGGACGTCGAGTGGGAGCCGGACACCGTGACCCCGCTGCGCGCGGAGTCGGTGCTGATGGAGGGCTTCCGGCAGGTGGACGAGTGGCCCCTCGTGCGCCGGAAGATCACCTCCACCGCGATGACGTTCGAGCGGCTCCGCACCCCCGAGGCCGGGCGGAAGGGAGACGCGCCGCGCGGGCCGGGCGAGGACGTCGAAGCCGCGTTCGACGGCCTCGGCGAAGATGGCCTTGGGGGCGTCGGGGGCGGAGCCCCCGACTTCGATGCCGGCGAAGCCGGCGGCCGCTCGCGACAGCGAGCGCAGGCGCCGAAGGCGCCGCCGCCGGGCGAGCTCGCCTCGCTCGGGAAGAACGAGCGGCGCTGCTTCGAGCTCGTCGAGCCGGGGCGGACGGTCGAGAAGCTCGTCGACCTCTCGCGCCTCGGCGAGTTCGAGACCTGCAAGGCGCTCCTCAACCTCGTCAACCTCGGCTATCTGAAAGCGGTCCCGCCCGCGAACCGCGCCGCAGCGGCCGTCGGCGCCTACGCGCAGGACTGGCAGGCGCGGATCCGGCGCGGCGCCGCTCGGGTCGTCGCGACGCTCGCCATCGCGGCGGCGCTCGCCGGCATCGGCTACTGGGTCGACCGCCGCGGCGTCCTCTACGGCGGCGGCGCCGGGGGCACGGCGCTCCGCGACAACGCCGCGCAGCGCTTCCTCGCCCGGTACCAGGTGGAGCGGCTGCGCGCCGCCCTCGAGGTCTACCGGCACGAGCGCGGCGAGTACCCGGACGCGCTCCCCCGGCTCGTGGAGGCGGGGCTCGTGAGCGGCCGGGACCTGTCGTACCCCTGGACCGAGCCGTACTACTACCGCCGCAGGCCGGAAGGCCGGTTCGTCCTCCTGCCGCCGCTGGAGTGAGCGGTACGTGCCGCGCGCCGCCGCACCGGTTATGGTGCGGGCAGGGAGGCCTTGTTTGGGTCAAAGCGCGACGGAACCCCTCCACACCACCCGGCTCGAGTTCACGGACAACGACAAGGTGCGCGCCCTGTGCGGCGCGCACAACGAGCACCTGAAGCTCGTCGAGAAGCGCCTGGGCGTGCAGCTCGGGCTGCGGGGAGGGCAGATCGTCGTTGCGGCCGACGACGAGGCCAAGCTCCGGATGGCGGAGGGGCTCGTGCGCGAGCTCTACGACCTCGTCTCCGAGGGCTACCCCCTCTACCTCGAGGACGTCGACCAGGCGACGAAGCTCGCGGGGCAGGGCGTCCCGCTGCGCGACGTGTTCGGCGACACGGTCTTCGTGTCCTCGCGCCACCGCGTCATCACGCCGAAGGGGCTCGCGCAGAAGCGCTACATCCAGGCGATCCGGGACGACGACATCGTCTTCGGCGTCGGCCCGGCGGGAACGGGGAAGACCTACCTCGCGATGGCGATGGCGGTCGCCTACCTCGTCGAGCGCCGGGTGAAGCGGATCGTGCTCACGCGCCCGGCGGTCGAGGCCGGCGAGAAGCTCGGGTTCCTGCCCGGCGACATCGCCGAGAAGGTGAACCCGTACCTCCGGCCGCTCTACGACGCGCTCTTCGACATGGTCGACTACGAGAAGGCGACCGCGTTCATGGAGCGTGGAACGGTCGAGGTCGCGCCGCTCGCGTTCATGCGCGGGCGGACGCTCAACGACTCGTTCGTCATCCTCGACGAGGCGCAGAACACGACCGAGGAGCAGATGAAGATGTTCCTCACCCGCCTCGGCTACGGGTCGAAGGCGGTCGTCACGGGCGACGTGACGCAGGTCGACCTCCCGTCCGGGCGCGGGTCGGGGCTCATCGAGGTCCAGAAGGTGCTCCGAGGCGTCGAGGGGGTCGGGTTCTGCTACTTCAGCGAGGTGGACGTCGTCCGGCACCCCCTCGTCCAGGAGGTGGTCCGCGCGTACGACCAGTACGAGGCGGATCGTCGTGGCCGGACCGAGGGTGGCCGCCCCGAGCGGCCCGAGGCAGCCGTCGCCCGCGTCGAGAAAGCCCCGCCCGAGGGGCAGGGCGCAGCGGGGTAGGACCCTCCCGGAACGGAAAGCTCCAGTACCCACCGGTGGTTCAACCGGTGCCCCGGATCCCCGTTGCCTTCGGGACGACCGGGTGCAAGGCTCCGCGCCGTGGGCGAACCCGCCGGACCACATCCACCTACACACGCCGGCCTGCTCGGGCGCCTCGCGCGGGGCGACTGGGCGGGGCGGCTCCTCCGCCTGCTCCTCGTCGTCGTGATCTCGTCCGCCGCGGCGTGGCTGCTCGCCCCCGCGGGCGCGAGCCGCCTGCCGGGGCCGGAGGCGCTCGGGACGCCCGCGGTCGCCACGGTGAAGGCGGACCGCGACTACGACATCGTGGACGCGGACGCGACGCACCGCCGCCGGGCCGAGGCCGCCCAGGCCGAGCGGCCCGTGTACGTGCTCGACACCGGCGCGCCGGACGAGGCGGCGGCGCGGGTTCACGCCGCGTTCCAGCTCATGCGCGAGGAGTCCGCCGCGGCGGCGGCGCGCCACGCGCGCGATCCCGGCGAGCTCCAGCGCCGCTACGCCGCCCAGCGCGACGCGTTCGTGTCGCGGCTCCAGGTGCTCGTGCGCGACGAGGACCTCGCCGCCCTGGGGCAGGCCCGGTTCTCCGAGGCGGTCGAGGGGGAGCTCGTCGCGCTCGCCCGGCGCGGCCTCGACGGGATCGTGGTCGGGGACCTCGCGCTGCTGGTGGCGGAGCGCGAGCGCGGGCTCGTCGTCCGGGCGGTCCACGACGGGGTGGTGCAGGGCGAGCGGGTGCTCACGGACCTCGCGCTCGTGCGCGAGGCCGCGACGGCGACCGAGGAGGTCGAGCGGGCCGCCGCCGCGCGGCTCGAGCGCGAGCCGGCGGCGCTGCGCCTCGCCGTCCAGCGCATCGCGACCGCGATGGTCCGGCCGACGCTCGGGCACGACCAGGTCGAGACCGCCCGGCGCCGCGAGGAGGCGGCGGCGCGGGTGAAGCCGGTCGTCATCCCGGTGAAGCGCGGCGAGAAGATCGTCGGCGACGGGGAGCGCATCGAGAAGCGGCACCTCGTCGTGCTCGACGGCATGCGCGCGCAGCGGCGCGGCGAGGTCCTCGCGCACGTGCGGCTCGGGGCGGGCGCGCTCGTGGCGCTCATGGTCGCGCTCCTCTGGCGCGTCGCGCGCCGGAACCTCCCGCGGTTCCGGCCGGCGCGGCGCGACGCGCTCCTGCTCGCGACGCTCCTCGTCGGGACCTTCGCGCTCGGCTTCGTCGGGTTCGCGATCGCGGACGCGCTCCAGGACCGCTTCCCCGCCCTCGCGCCGCCGGCGCTCCAGTACCTCGTCCCGTTCGCCGCCGGCGCCATGATCGTCCGGCAGGTCCTCGCCGCCGACGCTGCGCTCCTCTTCGCGCTCGCGGCCGGGCTCGCCGCGGGGCTCCTCGCCGGGCAGTCGATGTCCTACGCGCTCTACGCGACGTTCACCTCGATCGCCGCCGCCGGGCTCGTCTCGGGCCAGCGCGACCGCGCGGGGATCTTCCGCGCGGGCGTCGGCGTCGGCCTCGTCGGGGTCGCCCTCGCGATCGCGATCGGGCTCTTCGGCGGGAAGGGGACCGGGGACGTGGCGATCTCCGCGCTCGCCGCGTTCGCCGGGGGCGCGCTCCTCCTCCCGGTCGCCGTGGTCGGCGTGCTCCCCATCCTCGAGGTCGCCTTCGGCTACGTCACCGACGTGAAGCTGCTCGAGCTCGCGAACCTGAACCACCCGGCGCTCAAGGAGCTCATCGTCCAGGCGCCCGGGACGTACCACCACTCGATCCTGATGGGCTCGCTCGTCGAGGCCGCCGCGGAGGCCATCGGCGCCAACCCGCTGCTCGCGAAGGTCTGCGCCTACTACCACGACGTCGGGAAGATCCGGAACCCGCTCTACTTCGCCGAGAACCAGCGCGGCGGCGAGAACCGGCACGACGAGCTCGCGCCCTCGATGAGCGCGCTCATCGTGAAGCGCCACGTGACGGACGGCGTCGAGCTCGCCCGCCACTGGCGGATCCCGCGCCTCGTCGCGGAGACGATCCCGCAACACCACGGGACGCGCCACGTCGGCTACTTCTGGGCGAAGGCGCAGCGGGCGGCGGAGGAGGGGACGGGACGGAGCGCCGCGATCGACGAGGCCCTCTTCCGGTACCCCGGCCCGAAGCCGCAGTCGCGGGAGGCGGCGCTGGTCATGATCGCCGACGCCTGCGAGGCCTCCTCCCGCGCCCTCGAGGTCCACACGGGCGAGGCGCTCCGGGGCCTCGTCTCGAAGCGCATCAACGAGGTCTTCAGCGAGGGCCAGCTCGACGAGTGCGAGCTGACGCTCCGCGACCTGAACGCCATCGCGGGCGCGATGGTGCGGGCGCTGGAGGCCATCTACCACACGCGCCCCGACTACCCGGCCCGGCCGCAGGAGCCGGGGCCGCGGCAGCTCCCCATCCACCTCGTCGCGAAGCCGTGATCGTCCGCGTCGGCTGCGAGCACCCGAAGGGGGCGTCGGCCGTCCGCCGGCTGCGCGAGCGGGCGAGGGCGTTCCTGCGCGCCCTCGGACGGGATGACGCGGAGCTGTCCGTGCTCGTCGTGCGCGACCGCCGCATCCGCGGCCTCAACCGCGAGTGGCGAGGCAAGGACGAGGCGACCGACGTCCTCTCCTTCCCGCTATCGGATCCGCCCGGGATTGGGCCACTTTTGGGCGACGTGGTAATCTCCTTCGACACGGCCGCCCGCCGCGCGCACGAGGAGCGCCGGCCCGTCGCGAGGGAGCTCGACCGCTACCTCGCGCACGGGATCCTCCACCTCCTCGGGTACGATCACGAGCGGCAGGCGGACGCGCGGCGGATGGCGAAACAGGAGGCGGCGCTCGCGCGCGGCGAGGGGCTCGTCGGCGCGGCGCTCCGGGAAGGGCTGGAAGCGGAGACGTGGACCCGTTCGCGGACATCGACCTCGACTCCGAGTCCGTCTGGCTCGACGGCGCGTGGTACACGCGCCAGGACCTCGCGCGCCGGATCAAGGAGATGATCGAGACCGGGGACTTCCGCGTGTCGCGGCCGAGCCAGGCGCTCGAGCGGCTCGAGGCCGCGCTCGCGCAGGCGCGCGTCGTCACGGTGCGGATGCCCGCCGACCTGGCGGAGACGATCTCGGCCACCGCGTCCCGCCTCGGACGCCCGGTCGGCCACCTGGTGCGCGAGGCGGTCGCCTACTACCTCGCGGCGGCCGCCGCCTACGGGGCCGCCCAGGCGGCGCCGCAGCAGCCCGGGCCGGTCGACGTCGACCTCTCCGACGACGCGGACCGGGTGAAGAAGGCCCGCTGACCGCCGCAGCGGCCGCGGCTAGAGACTGGACCCGATGAAGCGCGTCCTCCCTCACGCCGCCTCGGCCGCGTCGGGCGTCCTCCTGGCGCTCGCGTTCCCGCTCGTCGTCCCCTACGCGGGTCTCCGCGAGGTGGACCCCGCCGGATGGCTCGAGCTCGTCGCGTGGTTCGCCCTCGTCCCGGCGATCCTCTCCGTCCGCGCGGCGCCGTCCGCCCGCGCGGCGTTCCTGCGCGGCCTCGTCGCCGGGGTCGCCTGCTTCTACGCCGCCATCCACTGGGTGTCGCACGCGATGACGGCCTTCGGCGGGCTCCCGTTCGCGGTGGCGCTCCTCGGCCTCACGCTCCTCGTGCTCTTCATGGCCGCCCACTGGGGC